>JAKACS010000430.1 GCA_021821235.1 Bacillota bacterium | reverse complement strand
TTTTAATGGTGTCAAAACTGTCGCCTGTATGGTTGATTTGACTCTTACTCGATGTTAATTCTTCGAATCCTTTATGCAGTGATTCCATGATCCCTTTTGACATGCTTTGAATTGAGTGAACAATTCCATTAATTTCACTTAAAGAAGACTCGACTTCACTGGCAAGTTTTTTTACTTCTTGTGCCACGACTGCAAAACCTTTGCCAAACTCACCTGCTCTTGCCGCTTCAATTGATGCATTAAGTGCCAGTAAATGGGTCTGGGCGGCAATCGATTTAATTACATCTGCTAAACGATTGATTTCGCGTGTTTCTTCATCGAGAACCACCACATCAGCAAGCGTAATTTCAATCATCTGATGGACATTTTCAATTTTCAATACAGAATTATCCATTAATTGTTTTCCAGTCGAGGCTGCCTCCAAAATCTGGTGGCCGGATTTCTTTAAGGCGGCTCCTTTTTTGGTTGAACGGCTGATCTCTCCATTTAGCGATTCGTAATGCGAAAACAGCTGAAGGGTTGAAGAGGTTTGCTGTTCAGCACCCTGTGATAGCATGACCATCGTGTCTGAAGTTGCTTCGCTTGAGTCTTTAACAGCAATACACGAGTTCTTCAATTGATCACTGTTGTGAAACAAATTTTCCGAAGCTATTTTAATGCCTTTTACCATTTCTCGCAAACTGGCGATCATTCCGTTCACTGCAGTGGTGATTTCCCCCAGTTCATCTTCCCCATTATAAGAAAGATTTTCAGCATTTAATTGGCCTGCCGCAACTTGTTTCGTCGTGGTTACAATAGTCGAAAGCTGTTTTTTCAATGATTGAGCTAGGAAAAAGACAAGCACTCCACTTAGCAAGGCCGATATGACCACAATGAGAATGATTTCAAAAATTAACACTGCCATTCGGTTTTCAGCATCTGCAATTGCTGTGTCGCGCTCCGCCCGTATTTCTTTGCTAAGCTTGTTTAAGATTGCCGAATTTTTTTCGCGAAGATCCGATATATTTTTACGCACCTTTGTGTACAGATCATGATCGAGCCGGACAACGGAAGGGATCACCTGATCGATAAATAGACGGTCAATTTCTTTGTTGTTTGCTTCAACTTGATCAATTAACGCAAAGATGGCTTTGTTGTCTGTTCCTTTCTTCAGAACAACTAGTTTGTCGTTCATCTCATTTCTTAATTCCCGATATTTTTTCACATCATCAATTTTCAAAAAAGTTATGTAATCGGCAATCCGTGTGTCCTTTTCATTCATCAGCGAGTCAATATCGGAGACAATAACGGCTTGTTCACCTTTATCTTTGACAAATTGCATGTCATTTTTCACATTTTGCAACAACATAATAACCAAGATCGTTGCAACAATAAAGAGCAGTGTGCTGAAACCCATTGATAGCAGCAATTTATAGCGAATCGGGAGATTGCGCCATTTTAAAGAATAGGTCTTTTGAATCAATAATGAGGCAAAAAAATCTTTCTGTTTTTTATGTTCATCCATCTTCTGTCCCCCACTCATGCTTGTTCCTACAGCTATCATAAAAAATTTCAGCAGAAAATAATGCATTTTCATCATATTTTTACACGAAATTTACAACAAATTAAAAACGATGATGCTCGTGCATCATCGCTTTTAAAGATTATGCATTTAAATCATAGCGTTTTCCTGTGACTAAGAAAATAACATTTTCGGCAATGTTTGTTGTTTGGTCGGCAATCCGCTCAATATAGCGACATACGTACGCCAGCTGTGTGATTTGGTTTGTTGCATTCGGATTTTCCGGAATATAACCCATTAATTCTTGAATCAATTTTCCATACATTTCATCCACTTGGTCATCTTTTTCGGCGCATCTTTTTGCAAGGACAACGTCTTCGGAATAAAACGCCGTCATCGCATCTGTTAGCATGTCCAAGGAAAGATCCATCATTTTCGGAATATCAATGATTTCTTTAAATTGTTTTTCCTTGCCGATGTGCAAAGTCGACTTAGCAATATTGACTGCCTGATCGCCAATTCGCTCCACTTCAGTAGAGATTTTAATTGCGACAATAATTTTGCGCAAATCGGTTGCCACTGGTGATTCTTTTGCTATCAGGATCAATGACTTATCGTTAATTTCATGATCAATCCGGTCGATAATGTTGTCTCCGTCTACCACTTGTCTCGCTTTTTCAAGATCCTGATTAACAAGTGCAAGCATCGCTTCTTTTACAGCAGACTCAGCTTTTTGCGCCATGTCTAACAGCATTTCTTTTAATTCCTTTAAATTGCTATCAAAATTTGATCGTGTGTGCATAAAAATCCCCCTTTTTATCCGAATCTTCCCGTTATATAACCTTCAGTTCGCTCGTCAGATGGCCGGGAGAAAATTTTCTCAGTCGAATTCAACTCAATTAATTCGCCCATTAAGAAAAATGCCGTCTTATCCGATACTCGAGCTGCTTGTTGCATATTGTGGGTGACGATGACAATCGTATATTTTTCTTTCAATTCTAACACTAATTCCTCGATTTTCAATGTGGAAATAGGATCAAGAGCAGAAGTCGGCTCATCCATTAGCAGCACTTCCGGTTTTGTTGCAAGTGCCCGGGCGATGCATAATCTTTGCTGCTGTCCGCCTGAAAGACCCAATGCTGGTGCGTCCAAGCGATCCTTCACTTCATCCCATAATGCGACATCGATTAATGATTTCTCGACGATCTCGTCCAAATCCTTCTTCTTCTTCGTTCCATGGATTCTTGGTCCATAGGCGATATTGTCAAAAATGGACTGAGGAAACGGATTTCCCTTTTGGAATACCATACCGACCCGTTTCCGCAATTCCACAAGATCAATTTTATTCGTTAAAATGTTTTTTCCATCAAAATTGATTTCGCCAGACATTTTTACGTTTGGAATTGTGTTAATCATTAAATTTAACGTTTTAATAAAGGTGGATTTTCCGCATCCAGATGGGCCAATAATGGCGGTAACTTCCTTTTGGTAAATTGGAAAATCTATGTTTTTGAGTGCATGGTGATCGCCATACCACAAATTTAAATCATTTATATCAAATGCTGTATTCGAAATTGTTGCAACAGTCACTGCTTTTCCCCCTTATCCGAACCTTCCTGAAATATACTCTTCCGTCTTTTTCTCTTCAGGATTGGTGAAAATCTTCTCCGTTTCATCGTATTCAACCAGGTCCCCATTTAAGAAGAACGCAGTTTTATCCGAAATCCGGGAAGCCTGCCCCATATTGTGGGTAACAATCACGATCGAGTAGTCCTTTTTCAATTCAACGATCAATTCTTCCACTTTTGCATTGGAAATCGGATCAAGTGCGGAAGACGGCTCATCCAGAAGCATGACTGCCGGCTTCATTGCAATTGTCCTTGCAATACAAAGTCGTTGCTGTTGTCCGCCGGAAAGGGAGAGAGCCGATTTATGCAAACGATCCTTTACTTCATCCCACAATGCAGCTTTTCGCAAGCTCTCTTCAACAATCTCCTCAAGCTGACTCTTCTTTTTCATTCCAGAAAATTTCAGTGCATGGGTAATGTTTTCATAAATCGATTTTGGAAAAGGGTTTGGCTTTTGAAAAACCATACCAATTTCTTTTCGTAATGCAACAACATTAATATCATTTGAAAGTATATTTAAACCCTCGTAAAGTATCTCGCCCTCAGCTCTTGCACTAGGGATCAAATCGTTCATCCGGTTAATGCTTCGCAGAAAGGTTGATTTTCCGCAGCCGGAAGGGCCGATTAAGGCGGTAATGGCATTTTTTTCGATATCCATACTAATACCATTTACAGCACGCTTTTCACCATAAAAAATTTCCAAATTGTTGACTTTTAAAATTTGCTCTTTTTGGGATTGTGTTACGGTAACCGGTTTTTCCATCGTCGATGTAGCCATTTCCTCATCACTCCTTATTTCGTCGCCGTCATTTTTTTATAAACGAGACTGCCAATAGCCCGGGCTAATAAATTAAATAGCAATACACAAATGACAAGAACTGCAGCCGAACCATTCGCGACTTCTTTCACGTCAGGGATCAGCCCTTGTGTGTTAACTGACCAAATATGGACAGCAAGCGTTTCTGCCGGACGGAAAATATTTAAAGGTGATGTTGCTG
>JAKACS010000429.1 GCA_021821235.1 Bacillota bacterium | reverse complement strand
ATATAGCATATTGGGAAACTATTTTCCAGTTCGTTCTCTGTTTACTTTCATGGGGCTGGCATTTTTCTTGATAACAATTTTGTTTTGGTTTCATAATCCTTTTCTTTATCTCACCCAAGATCGTACGGATAAGATACCGAAAACGAGACAAAGGCAAGCTGGCTAGCCACATCTGGCAACGTATTCGGTAGGGACACGTACAAATGAGCTTTTGAACCACAATGGCAAAGCTCTCATAATAAGAAAAGCAAGAAATTATTTGCCAAAATTTCTGATTCAGTGGTAAATCTCCACAGTTTCTTTATTTATTTCATTTATTCTTGAATTATCAATAAATGAGCGTGGGTGGGTCGAATTCTATCGATCTTTATTAAGTAACGTTTTATACAGTATGTTTTTGGCTACCGAAGAAAGGAGTGGTAAATAAAATGAAGAAAATGTGGCCAATGCTCCTTTTAATCATGTTTATATTTATTGGAATTTTGCTGCTTGCGTTTGTCATCCGGATTCTTAATTTTCATGAAGAAAAAATGGGAATGACTTTTGGAAAAGATATGATGCTGCGTCACTTATCATCCCTGGGGCAATTTATGTTTTGGAGTTTGTTGATTGCTGTCGGAGTTTGCCTGCTTATTTCGCTGTTTTTTCGAAAAAAATAAACCTTATATTTCTGCACAGTTTTTCAATTCTTTTTTAGTAGAATAGAAGTGATTATTTACTAGGGAGAACAGCAAATGTCTTTTTTTATTCCATTTATCATTGGCAGTATTCTCAGCTTCGGCTTCTTTTTTTGGGCTAAATCGATCAAGGTCAAGGCAGCCTTCTTTTTTCTCACTAGCAGTTTGTTGATTGCGGCGATGTTTTCGCTTGTGACAGACAATGTTGAAGCAAGAATATGGAATACTTTTAAAAAAAATAATCTTTTAAACTCTGAAGAAAAGACAAAAAATGACACTGTTAAAATTGTGAAAATTAAAGAACAAGTTTTGCTTAACGCCCCCGTTTTTAAACAAAATCCCGAATTGCCGCGCGGCTGTGAAGTTACGGCGCTAGCCATGTTATTGCAATACAAAGGAATTAAAGTGGATAAAATGGAGCTGGCTGACAAAGTAAAAAAGGATACTACTCCTTTAGTGAAAAAAATGGTTCAATCTTTTGGGGAAATCCAAATGACGGGTTCATTGGCAACATGTATACGAAAAGTGAACCCGGCTATGGAGTATACCACAAACCAATAAAAGAACTGGCGGAACAATATTTGCCTGGACAAGTTGTCGATCTGACAGGAAAAAGCTTCACAGAGTTAGAAACCTACTTGTCCTCAGGTGTACCGGTTTGGGTCATCACGAACACCACGTTTCGAAAACTGCCTGATTCAGCCTTTGAAACATGGGACACGCCGGAAGGTAAAATTAACATTACGTATAAAGAACATGCGGTCATCATCACAGGCTACGATCAGAAAAATATTTATTTTAACGACTCGATCAGCGGCACAAAAAATATGGCGATTCCGAAACAGGATTTTATCGCAGCCTGGCAGCAAATGGGCAGCCAGGCTGTTACCTACCTGCCAGAGTCGGTACAATAAAACCCTTCCATTTTTGAAGGGTTTTTTCTTATGTATTTCTTAGGATGTTTTCAGATTGTTATTACGTAAGTTGCATATACTTAATTGTAAAAATAATGAAGGATAGGAAAAACGAAACAGTTTGTCTGCTGTTTTTAGCACATTTTTGACCATAAGGCAGTATACTAACATATCTGTTTTGATTAAAGGGTTCTTCATAAAATGATGGGAGTGGGAAGGGAATGTCCATTTTTAAAAGGTTGCGCGATGTTACGTTAGCAAATATTTATTCACTAATTGAAACGGTGGAAGATCCGGTCAAAATGATTGATCAATATTTGCGCGATATGATGGAGGATCTTGAGGATGCTGAAAAAGCGGTTGTTGCTCAGATTGCGATTGAGAAAAAGTTTAAGCAACTGTATGAGGAACAAGAACAATTAATGAAGAAACGGGATCAGCAGGCCCATATCGCTGCCAAGGCGCAAAATGCAGAATTGGCGCGAAAGGCAATTGAAGGGAAAAAAGCAGCCGAGCAAAAAATGAATGAATACAAAACAAGCTATGAGCAAAATAAGATCATTACCGAAAAACTAAGGGATAAATTAGATGCAATGAGGAAACAAGTAAACGAGTTGAAAAACAAACGCGATACTTTGGTGGCCAGGGCGCAAACGGCCAAAGCCCAGCAAGAAATAAACAAAATGATGTCGGGAATTGACTCAAGTTCTGCAATGGCAGGGTTAAAACGTATGGAAGAAAAAGTAATGAGCATGGAAGCACAAGCAGAAGCAAGTGATGAAGTATATCAACAGGAAATTTCATTGGACGAGGAGATTCAAAGGCTCAATCGTGAAAAGGAGATTGAGGAAGAATTAGCTGAATTACTGAACCAAAACGAAGGGGAAAACCGTTAAGTCGGTTCCCTTTTTCTTTTCATATCATAAATACAGGATAGGGGAGAAGACAGAATGAAGTTGTTTCGCCGCCTAATAACTATTTTTCAAAAAGCAAAAGAACCAATCATGGAAGAAGAAGCGGTTCACCTCGGTGATGTTGTTGAGATCGCGATGGTTATGTACCGTGTTGTCGGGCGTACGGAAGATCAGAAGCGAAATTCCGTATTGCTTACCTTAGAGGATGGAAGTCAAATACAGTATCTTTTTATTGAACGGCGGGAAAAAAATCTCTATTCGCTGTTTCAACCCATTGATGGGAGAATGGATACCTTTAACGAAATTCCAACAACTTTGGAAATAGATGATACTCTCTATTTTTTAGAAGAACAGTATTCAGGGTTTATCAAAACGGAAGGCAGGACCCCTTTTCCCACCAGCGGGGAACAATATGTTTGGAAATTCCAGTCAGACAATCGAAAATTAGCACGAATTGAGTGGCAAGATGGAAAGTTACTGCTTTATGAAGGAGAGTCTGTCATGCCAGCGGAGGTACGTGTGTTACACGGAGCCTAGGAGGTGAAGAAAAGTGTGGAAATTCGTTAAAGTTTTTTTAGCGATTGCAATGGTTGTTTCCATCTTTAGTGTTGTTGGGAAATGGACGGCCACTGCTTCAACCTATCCTTTGGAATCAATTGTTGAAAACGGTTCCCAAGTCTCAAAAGTATATCGAGCCGAAAATAAAACGGTTCCAGAAGTCGCAGATGAGATTTCTGCCAACAAAAAACCGCAGGAAATATCAAAGCAAGATTCGGAGAATATGTTTTTAGTCTACCCGAATGAATGGTATTTTTTGCAAAAGGATCCGCAAAAGCCGAAAGATACCCTCATTGAAGTCGACAACAAAGAGTTTATCCGTGAAAACTATAACCCTTCTTTTTTTAATGGGTTTATTACCGGCTATCTTTTGAATGATTTATTTCGCTCAGGCAAAAAGTATGTTGGCTCGTTTCAAGGTTACTCCCAAAAAAATATCTACAAGCCTAAGATCGATTACCGTCCCCCGACAACTCAACAAAAGAAGTCATTTCCCCCTCTTACGATAAAAGGCACTGGCTCAATCATCAAACGAGGCGAGCAATTTTTTTCTAAAACATTTAAAAATGATTCAAACGGAACGGGTAAAAGCCTAAAGCCAAGTCGCTCAACCATTCAGAAAAATGCTCCTCCGAAAGTGAATAGGGGTGGGTTTGGGACGATTAAGCGCAGAAAATGACCTAAAAGAAGATTATTGGTTGGAATAGTGGGTATTCCTAAAATGAATCATCTTTTAGGGAGGAAGAGAATTGAGTAAAAAAAGAGCGATTGCTATTTTTCTTGTTGCTGGCATAATAGTCCTTGGATTTTGGATCGGTCTTAACAATCAATCAGATCAAACGTCGGTAGTAGAGGCAAATGGAAAGCCAGCTGATGTTGTCAGTCCAGATACGCCAAATGCCAAGTATACAACCGAGAACGGTGTAAAAGTTTTTAAACTGGATGCAGAGCCTGTGAAACAGGAAGTATCAAAAGGTGTGTATATGAATGCGTGGGGCTACAATGGCAGCACGCCAGGCCCGACTCTTGTCGTAAACCAGGGTGATAAAATCCGTGTCGTTGTCA
>JAKACS010000428.1 GCA_021821235.1 Bacillota bacterium | reverse complement strand
TTATGGTTATGTGCCATGAGAACCACTCCTTCTTTTGTTTAGTATTAACCGGAAGATCCATAACGGATAATACGTTTTAGTTATACCCTTTTTTATAAATTCCCTAAAAAATTCAATGTAAAACATATTAAAATCAATATATGACAATGTATTCATATTGTCAACAAAACTGTAGTAGGTGTTAAAAATCGTTAATCGCCTAATTTTTTCATAACATGAATCGTATTACAGCAGAGTCGCCATTTACTTATCATTTTGATTTCTTAAGATTGCCGTTATAATGAATTAAGGGAGGTCGATTTTTTTGGATCAGAATCAACAAGATAAAAAAGTGAATGAATTGGATGAGGAAACCTTGTTTATTGTCTCGCAAACTTTTAAAGCATTATCAGATCCCACTAGACTAAAAATACTTTACTTATTATTTCAAGGAGAGCGGTCAGTCAATGAAATCGCAGAAAGTCTTTCATTGCTTCAATCAACTGTTTCACATCAGCTGCGTTTCTTAAAAAACCTTCGCCTTGTAACATTTAGACGGGAGGGTACGACTCTTTATTATCGCCATGATGATGAACACATTATGAGCATCTTGAATCAAACCATTGAACATGCAAACCATCATTAGTCCTACTAACGCTTTCGCCTGACTCTTCATCATCCATAGTAGCTACTGCCAAGCTCACCAATAAATAAATTGTTTTTAATAATCAGTTCAGATGGAAAACAATGATCTGTTTTTCCAATTTGCACCATAAATGAAAGCCCCCTGGTCGTATTGACCCAGTGGGCTTTTCTACAATGAAGCCTAACAATAACTACTGATCAGATTAAAAATTTAGAAATGGCAAATACGACGAAACTTGCTCCGCCAATCATTAGAGCAAAAACATGAAGACATCCCCCATGATGTCCATGATGTTTGTTGTGACTGCTATGATGGTGGCTTAAATGGCTATTTTCTTCGTGATGATGCTCATGGTGATCATCGTGATGATCTCCGTGGCTGCTGTGATGGTGCCCATGATGATCGTCGTGATGGTGTCCATGATGTCCGTGGTGATTATTATGATGCGACATTCAATTCCCTCCAATTTTTTTAGTATGCTGTCTCCCCTATTTTCTATTCATTCACGCAAAAAAGAATGACATTCGCCTTCTATTCTTTAGTAACTCCTTTCGTTTATCATTTGCTTTTAAAATTTATGTCTAAGTTGAAAATATTTAGTACATGAAAATATTCTCATATTTACATATAAACTGCAATATTTTGCTTTAAACCTATTTGTTATTTTCGTTGACGAATTTGAAGCATGCACATATACTATATATATGAGTAATTGTTCATATTACCAATTATATAGCCAATTTAAAAAGAGAGGAGAATCAACATGGGACAATCAACTGCAAAAGTCAGACGAGAAATTATCCTTGAAGGACTAGACTGTGCCAACTGTGCCATGAAAATTGAAAATGGCGTAAAAAAAATAGATGGCATTTCTTCAGCATCTGTAAACTTTGTCAATAAGACCTTAACAGTCGAAACAGAAGCAACCAAAGAAACAGAAGTTGTCTCGGAAGTAAAGAAAAAAGTGAAAAAGTTAGAGCCTCACATTACGTTAGTGGAAAAAACAAATTCAAAAAAAGGTACTGCAACCCGCAGTTTTCTGCTTAATGGCCTGGATTGTGCGAACTGCGCGGCAAAAATTGAACGTGGAGTCGGAAAGATTGAAGGTGTCACCTCCTCAACAGTTGATTTTGTTTCCAACAAGCTCGTCTTAGTTACAAACAATCCAGAAGCATTGGATCAAATTGAAGATGAAGCTAAAAAAGTAATCAAACGACTAGAACCCGAAGTGGAGGTTATTCCCGAATCAGCAGCCAGCCATGCCCATCCCGGCGATCAAGGTCACGATCATAGCCATGGGCATAGTCATGAGCACGGCAGTAATGATAGTAAAAATTTGGTCATTCGCTTAGGAATAGGTGCCATTTTTGGCGCAGTCGGCCTTCTTGCTCCCGTCTCTGGAATAACGGAACTAGGGCTGTTTGTCATTTCCTATTTGCTAATCGGCGGAGATATTGTTTTACGTGCCATAAAAAATATAATCAGAGGGCAAGTATTCGATGAGAATTTCTTAATGGCACTTGCAACCGTGGGCGCTTTTGCGATTCGACAATACCCTGAAGGGGTAGCAGTTATGCTGTTCTTCCAAATCGGAGAACTATTCCAAAGCATTGCCGTGAATCGTTCGCGTAAATCTATCAGCGCCTTGATGGATATTCGCCCGGATTCTGCAAATGTAAAGCGTGGATCAGAGGTCATAAAGGTATCTCCAGAGGAAGTGAAAATAGGCGATTTTATTATCATTAAACCTGGTGAAAAGATTCCATTAGATGGTAAGGTCATAGAAGGTAGTTCAATGGTCGATACTTCTGCTTTAACAGGCGAATCCGTACCGCGTGAAGTGGAAGTCGGTAACGATGTGTTAAGCGGTTGTATTAACAAAAACGGTGTCTTAACTGTTGAAGTGACAAAGGAATTCGGCGAGTCCACTGTTTCTAAAATTCTTGAATTAGTTCAAAATGCCAGCAGTCGGAAAGCACCAACGGAAAATTTCATCACAAAGTTTGCCCGTTACTACACACCAGTTGTTGTCATTGTTGCAGCGGTATTGGCGTTTATTCCACCACTAGTTATTAGTGATGCTACCTTCTCAGAATGGATTTACCGCGCACTAGTGTTTCTAGTTATTTCTTGTCCATGTGCACTTGTCGTCTCAATCCCATTAGGATTCTTTGGGGGAATTGGCGCATCCTCAAGATCGGGAATTCTTGTAAAAGGTAGTAATTATTTAGAAGCATTAAATGATGTTAAATACATTGTTTTTGACAAAACAGGGACTTTAACAAAAGGTGTTTTTGAAGTCACAAACATTAAACCAAAAGAGCCATTTACAAACGAAGAATTAGTAAAATATGCAGCACTTGCTGAACTCCATTCAAACCATCCAATTGCCCTTTCCATTCGGAAGGCATATGGGAAAGAGCTCAATGAAGAATGGATCGAAGACTACAATGAAATCTCAGGTCACGGGATCAAAGTTACTGTAGCAGGCAAAAAGGTTTTAGCTGGAAATGCCAAGCTTATGAGCAAAGAAAAAATTATCTTTGATAAGCCTTATGAGATTGGAACCGTTGTTCATGTAGCTGTTGATAACCAGTATGCCGGATATATTGTTATTTCTGACCAGGTTAAGGAAGATTCGGAAGCAGCCATTCGCACGCTCAAAGAACTCGGAATCAAGAAGACGATCATGCTAACTGGAGATGCACAGGCTGTCGGCGATTTCGTTGGTCAAAAGTTAGGTGTTGACGAAGTCCATGCTGAGTTACTACCACAAAATAAAGTGGAAGAAATTGAAAAGTTGGATGCCCAAAAACTTCCAAAGGAAAAGATCATCTTCGTAGGCGATGGAATTAATGATACACCTGTACTTGCCCGAGCAGATGTCGGAATGGCAATGGGCGGATTAGGTTCAGATGCAGCAATTGAAGCAGCTGATATCGTGATTATGACCGATGAACCTTCAAAAATACCGACCGCAATTAACATCGCCAAACGAACTCGTCGGATTGTCTGGCAAAACATCATTTTCGCGCTTGGTGTAAAAGCAATCGTTCTATTGTTTGGAGCACTTGGCTTCGCCACAATGTGGGAAGCTGTCTTTTCAGATGTAGGTGTGACACTTCTTGCCGTCCTAAACGCAATGAGGGTATTGCAAGTTAAAAACTAAATTGATTAACAAAAGTTCCAATCCCTGAACAGCAAAGCCCCTGGTATTGTACCAGGGGCTTTCACTTATTGAAAAAAATTCCATAATAACTTACACTCTTAGCCGTTCCCGCGCAGCAACAGAAGCAGCGATAGAAATACTGATGATCGTAAAAATCATATGAAAGGAAGAGGCTGCCGGGCTTAATTGAAGCGCATTGGTTAAAAAACCAAAAAACGTGGTAATAACTAAGGCCGCCACTAATAAAGACAATCTAAATCGATATTGATTGGTTTTAAACGCCAAGAACATTAGATAGGCAGTCGTGAGCACCAAAGCCAACCCTAAGAAACCA
>JAKACS010000427.1 GCA_021821235.1 Bacillota bacterium | reverse complement strand
TAGGTTTCGTAAATAATTTCATCGTATTTACGACCTGCAACCCATTCTACTGTCAAACTGGTTTCCTCCTTTAATATGTATACTCAACAACTACTATTACTGAGTTAAAAACCCACTTACTATTGTACCAAACTTTTCAGGTTCTTCCACATGTATTGCATGTCCACTATTTTTAATCATCGCCCAGCGGCTATTTTTCAATTCAGTCGTCATCTTTTCGGCGATTCGGCAAAATTTCTCGTCCTTTTCACCCGTCACCAGCAAAGTTTCATGCTCGACAAGATGAAGTTTGTCCCACCATGACGGCTGGGAGCCCGTTCCCATGCCAAGAAGACTATTGGCTAGTCCATCAGGATTTTGCGAAAGTCGCTGGTTTCTGATTGCTGCTCTCACTTCAGCTGGAGCCTCATTCATGGTCGAAAACAACGGGATGTTGCCCCAATAATCAACAAAATGTTCAATTCCTTTTTCAAGAATGGTTAAAGCCAACTTTTGATCCTGCTTGCGACGCTGCGAACGCTCTGTCTCTGTCTTCAAACCAGGCGAACTGCTTGCCAAAATGATTTTCCGAACACGGTCTGGAAAAAGCAGTGAAAACGTGATTCCCAGCCTGCCGCCCATCGAATATCCAAGTAAATCAACTTGATAGACCCCGATTTCATCAAGCAGGAGCCGTAAATCATTGGCTGCTGCTTCAATCGTATACCGCTTCATGTCCTCGGGTGAGTTCGTTTTTCCGTGTCCAATCAAATCAGGGATAATCATCCGTGAATATCCACCCCATTGCGAACAAAATGGCAGCCAAGTCGAGGAGTCTCCCGTAAAGCCATGAAGAAGCAACAGTGGATACCCTTCACCACAAGTTTCGACATAATAGCGAACACCGTCGATACTATAAACCATCAAGCGTCACCTTTGACAAATTTTGATATTTCCCGGGAAACAAGCGACCAGATTTCGCGATGTTCTGCAGTGCTTTTCTCCCGATTTGTCACAACTTCAATGACATTTAAACCGCGTGTAGATTTTGATTCCTCCATTGCCGCTTGAAAACCAGGAAAATCGGTAATAGTTGTGAATTTTCCGCCATACATCCGGACTACATGTTCAAATTCCAAATTGAGCGGAGTTCCAAATAATTGTTCGAAATTTTTTGGATGTTCAGCTTGCGGCAAAAATGAAAAAATCCCGCCGCCGTTGTTATTGATAAGAATAATCGTCATCTCTAAATTGTATAGCTTAGCTGGCAACAAGCCGTTTAAGTCATGGAAAAACGTTAAATCGCCAATTAACAGATAAAGCGGCTTCGAATAAAGCGATGCACCAAGGGCAGTTGAAATTGTTCCGTCAATCCCGTTGACACCACGGTTTGCCAAGATTTTTATCGATTTCGGATTCGTAAAGAAAAAGCTGTCCACATCGCGAATCGGCATGCTATTGCCGACAAAAAGAGTCGCTTTATTCGGAAGCAATCCGGCAAGCTCATAGAATATACGGCTTTCGTTAAAATCGTGTAATTCGCGAATCTTGGTCATGTTCTCTTTTGTTAAGTGGTTTGCCGCTTGCCATTTTTCAATAAAGTCTTTGGTTTTCTTTTGCTCAACGTGCTCGGCGATTTTTTCACAAAATCCAGTTTCATTACAATAAACCATATCAGTTGACAATACTGCCGGATCCCGCCAGCCACCGCCGCCATCGACAACATATTGAACAGCTTGATGGTTTTCTTTTAAAAAGATTGTTAACGCTTTAGAAACTGGCATTGCCCCAAATCTTAGTACGACATCCGGTTTTAAGTATTGCTTTGCATCCCCATTTCGCAAGAATGTATCATACGTTTCAATGATCATATCATGGGGGTAGGTTCCGCTTCTTAATTGGGACAACGGATCTGCGATAATCGGGTAATGTAATTTTGCTGCTAGAGCGATAACTGCATTGGCAAATGCTTCATCGGCAAGCTGACCGCAAACAATGATCCCTTTGTCAATACCATTAAATGTTTGCGCAATTTCAATTAGCTCATGTTCATCAATTGTTAATTCACCAGTACGAATTTTTACATAGCGGTTCGGCCGTTCTGTAAGCGCAAACAGATTGTCATCCAGCAAAGGGACTAACGGTTCGCGAAAGGGAAAGTTTACATGAACCGGGCCAGCCGGAGCTTGGCTAGCAACTGCTGCAGCTCTGGCACAAACAGTCCGCACATAGCGGAGCATCTCGCTGCTTTTTTCCGGTAAAGCCATTTCCACAAACCATTTTACATGCTGGCCGTAAAGCTGAATTTGATCAATCGCTTGCGGTGCCCCGACATCTCGAAGTTCGTGTGGACGATCAGCAGTGAGTACAAGCAGCGGAACGCGCGAGTAATACGCCTCGACAATTGCCGGGTAATAGTTGGCTGCCGCAGTTCCCGATGTGCAAAGCATCGCAACTGGCCTCGCTGATGCTTTTGCCAAACCGAGGGCAAAAAAGGCCGCTGAGCGTTCATCCACATGGATATGAACGTGCAATGCCGGGTGTTCGGCCATCACCATCGCCATTGGCGTCGACCTGGAACCCGGACTGATGACCACATCGGTAACCCCCGTTTGGACTAATTCGGATACGAATGCCGCTGTATACGCGGTTAAAGCTTCTTGATGATCATTCATGTCAATTTCCTCCAAGTGCTCGAAGCATTGGTCTAAACTTCAAACCTGTTTCTAAATATTCGCTTTCTGAATGGGAATTGGCGACAACACCACAACCGGCAAAAAGGGAAGCTTCTTTTCCTTGGATCAGGCCTGATCGAATCGAAACAGCAAACTCGCCGTTTCCTTTATAATCAACCCATCCGAGTGGAGATGCATAAAATCCACGATCCAATTGTTCAACTTGGCGAATTTTCTCAACCGCTTCCTTTTTTGGCAGTCCGCCGAGTGCTGGTGTTGGGTGAAGACTTTCAACAAAATGAAGCAGTGAGATCCCTTGTTTACTTTTTCCGATAACTGGTGTGTAAAGGTGCTGAATATCGCGCATCTTCATAAGCTGCGGCTTGTCCGGCAAAACTACACGTTCGCACGACTTCTCCAGCGCTTCCTTAATCATTTCAACAACATAGTGGTGTTCGATCAAATTTTTCTGATCGTTCAGCAGTTCATTACCGTATGCTTCATCTTCCGCAACTGTGTTGCCTCGTGAAATCGAGCCGGCAAGGCAGGTTGAAAAAACATCATTTCCCTGCTTTTTTACAAGCCGTTCCGGAGATGCACCGAGAAAGCAGTCGCCGTTTGCTTCAAAGGCAAATATGAAGCTTTCATGCTGTTCATTTAACAAGCGAAACAAAACGCTCCCTGCTTCAACAGCATCGTCAAAATAAAGCCGCAATTCCCTTGCAAGAACAACTTTTTTCAATACCCCGTCCGCTTTTAAATCGTTAACAATTTCATCGACGGAAGCCTTCCATTGATCAGGTGAGATCTCTTTTGTATTGATGACGGTGGAGGTTTCTGTTTTCAAATCCTTTTGCATGAGGGCCAATAACTGATTTCTTTCATTTGTGATGTTTTGCAGCAGCCGAAGATCATCATGCTGGGTACATACGATATTGGTCGTTACATAAGCTTTTCCTTTAATAAGACTAAGCATATATTTTGGGATATGAAACAGCGAATCAGCAAATTTTGACCATAAGACTGTTTTCGGCTTATACGGATCGAAAGAGAAACCACCAAACATCAGGGGTCCGACGGCATCTTCCGCAAACGGATTAGAAATAATGCTTTCTTGCAAAAATTCCTTCCAATTTTTTTCAACATGAAAAAAGCGGTCAGCTGCCTGATCCGATTGGATTTGTTTCGCTATTCCGACGCCGACGAGAATGATCTCATCCAAAGGATCTTTCCAAAAAAAACGTTCGCCAAAATACTTATCTTTTCCTATTTGAAAAAAGAATAAGGGATCAAGTGGCTCCACACGATGAACTTCACTCAGCAAAACCGCCCTCCCCAGCTGTTTTGCCCGATTGATCGCCGCAAGCCCCTTTTCAATTAACTCCGTTTCTTGAATGGTAACCAAAAAAATCCCTCCAAAACAGCCATTTACGACTGTAATCCATTCATCTACAGCTTATTTTAAGATACTACTCCA
>JAKACS010000426.1 GCA_021821235.1 Bacillota bacterium | reverse complement strand
ACAAATACATTTTCTTTTATGTACTCGTGCAGCTGTCCTGCCTGTTCGCTTTCAAACAATCCGTTAGGGATAATAAAAAATAAATATCCGCCGGGCTTTGTATGGCGGACACTTTGCTCAATGAACAAATGATGCGCATACGAATGCCCTTCTTTTGCCGCCAATTGGAAAGCTGCTGACCGTACGTCATTCGGATAGTACCCTACAGGCAAATCACTGATTACCACATCAACCGGATCAATAAATAAGGGTTCAAGGCTATCCTGATTAAAAAATTGGATCGGATGCTGTTGCAAATTGGCATTTATATAGGCTAATTTAAGCAGCAAATCATCAACATCCACAGCAAATGATTCAATATTTTTCTGTGGTTGATGATTTAACACTGTTGTTAGTAAGTTTCCAGTACCAACTGCCGGATCCAGCACGGTGAATACTTGTTTGTTTATTATGGTAGCAACTAAATAGCTAATTAACATTCCTACAGTATCCGGAGTCATTTGATGATTCGGCTGTACGGCTTCCTTCATGCCTTTTAATATAACAAGTTGATAGGCTTTCCGAATATCCTCTTTTGAAAATTGATTGAGATCAATTTGTTGATAGCGATTTTTTAATCTTTTACTCGTTAATTCACTTAACTCATCTTGAAGAACCATTTGCTGAAAGAGGTTCTCACCCGTTTCAACAAGTGCTTCCAGATAAGTACACGATAACTCTTCTTGTAAAATAATTGCGGTTTCATTAAATAAAGCAAACAGCTGTTCAACTTGGGATATCTGCATTTCTTTTTATGCCTCCTGACATTCTCTCTACATTTTAGCGAGTTTGCTTCTTATTCACAAGTTTAAGGTTTAAAGCAGATTAAAATACGATTAAGTAAAATGACAAAGGCATGAGAAAAAACTTATTCCATTAAAATGTACCGACGAGTAAGAATGATGATAAAATATGTTAGAGCGTATATTACGACAAATTTTTCCACTGGTTTTAATTCACATCATTTAAAAGAAAGAGGATGGAAATCGTGAAGTTAACCTTGTACCACTTTTTCCCACATACATTAAATTTATATGGAGACAGAGGAAATATTATTTGCCTGAAAAAGAGATGTGAGTGGAGAGGCATTACTCTGGAAGTGAAAGAAATCAATGATCCTGCAGATGTGGATCGGGATGGCTGTGATCTATTTATGATTGGCGGCGGCAGCGATAGAGAACAATCCATTGCTACTGCTAGGCTGGAATCAATTGTGAGTGAAATCAAGGCTTGGATTGAAGATGGGGTCTCCGGGTTAACCATTTGTGGCGGTTATCAGTTTTTAGGTGAATACTATGAAATGAAAAATGGAGAAAAATTAAAAGGAATGGGGATATTACCATTCTATACAAAATCCGGGGAAGACAGGTTCATGTCAAATCTCCTTGTGGATTCAAAACTTTTTGGTCATGTTATCGGCTTTGAAAACCACGGGGGAAAAACCTACCACAGTCTCCCTACATTAGGAAAAGTGATTAACGGCTATGGGAATAACGGTCAAAGCGGTGAGGAAGGTTTACACTATAACAATCTTATTGGAACCTATCTCCATGGCCCCGTTTTATCAAAAAACCCGAAAATCGCTGACTATTTAATTGGAAAGGCTCTTGAAAGGAAAACTGGCAAAACACTTGAGCCTCTTTATGATAAATTAGAAAATGAAGCGAATCAATCCGCTTGGAATCGATTTTTAAACAAAAAGCGAACAAAATATAAGAATGAAGCTTAAGAAATAGACTCTTGTGGTGATCCCTATCGTTTTCGCTTTTAAATTGACTATAAATAGATAAAAAGACACGAATAGGGAGAAGAATTTGATTTTGCCTATTCGTGTCTTAGTTTATGGGATATATTTTTTTTCGAAAATATGGGGGTAATTCACATTAACCTCTATTTCTTAATGTTAAACCCCAAAAATGGAAACGCCGATAAACTTTTTCCTTCCCTGTTTCTCCCCGTAAAAGAGCGCCGATCGGTGAAAGGCATGTATAGGTAGCCATAATATTTGTTGGCAGGCCATTTCGTCTTGCCTCTAAGACTGCTTCCTTTAAATCAGGAATGATGACAATCTTTTCCGTCGGAATACCAGAGTATTTCATTCGAAGTGCTGCATCGTGGGCTCTCTTTCCGCTCGCTATGAAAAATTTTACTTCCTCCTGATTTGCCATTTCCATATCGATATCCCATATCCATGAAATGTCTTCGCCATCCGCCAAAAGATCATTTAAACAAAAAATCAATTGTTTTTCTTCCTTTGTACGCATAAATTCAGCAAGTGTTAAGTTACCACCTGCAGGGTTCTTGACGAGATTAAGCTTCCAGCTAACATGATCGATAATAAATTCCTGCATTCTTCCAGCCAGTAATTGATAGGTTAACAATCCTGTTCGGATTACATTTGACTCTACTCCAAGAGTCTTGCAGATGCTAATCGCAAATAACACATTATAGGCGTTATACAATCCCTTCAAGGTAGTTTGATAATACTCCCGATCACATAGCAAATGGATTCCTTTGTCATTTTGATAGACCTTTTCTGCAGAGAAATCAGGATGAGGGCGAGAAAATCCACAACTGCATTCGTAGTGACCAAGCTGTCCAAAATGGACATAGCGATAAGAAAGCTCATTCATACAATTTGGACAAAATTTAGATTCCCCCATTTTATAGGATGGGAACTGACATGCATTTTCGCTCATTCCAATATACAATTTCTCAATTGGCAACGCAGCAAACCTGTGTACAAATGGATCATCGGCATTTAAAATCAATTTAACCTTTGTTGATTGAAGGCTTGTGATCATTTTTTGAATTAACATATCAATTTCCCCATATCGATCCAGCTGATCGCGAAAAAAATTCGTTACAATTAAATAATCTGGCTGACATTCTGACAACGCTCGGGGTAAGCTGGCTTCATCAACTTCAATTACTGCAACATCATGCAACGATACCCCTAGAAGAGGGGCATTACGAACGATCGTTGCAGAAATTCCTGTCACCATATTTGCCCCCTCACGATTGGCAATTACTGTTTTTCCTGAAGTTTCGAGTATTTTGGCAATCAAATTAGTCGTTGTTGTTTTTCCATTTGTCCCCGTAATATAGATAATGGTTTTCGCATTTCTCCGTAAATGGCGTAAAAAGGCTCCATCGACAATCCTTGCAATAACTCCAGGTATGGTACTGCCCCCAAAACCAATCATTTTACTTATTTTCCCGGCTATTTTCCCCGCCCAAATGGCAAATTGTGTTCTCATTTTTAGTCCTCCATTGGTTCTCGATTTCATTTTAAACTTCAAAAACCAATTAGCAAGAACCGGACAATTAAATTTTCATTTGAAATTTTTAATAATCACTATTCTAGTTTTCAAAAACAACTGATTATTTATTCAAATCAAAACTCGCAGGCCAGGGCATCCATACAGATGGTTAATAACGGGAGGCGTTCGGATTTTGCGAATAGAATCTAGATAGGCAAAAAACCCCTTTAGAATAATTCTCTAAAGGGGTACACATTTAAGATTATTTTGCACTTTTAGCAGCTTCAATCGCTGCTTCATAGTTTGGATGATTGGTTGCTTCTGGGACATACTCCACATATGTGACAGCGTCAGTTGAATCGACAACGAAAACAGCGCGTGTTAATAGTCTTAACTCCTGAATCGCTACACCGTATGCTTCTCCAAACGAAAGATCTCTATGGTCTGATAATGTTTGCACATTTTCAATTCCATTTGCCCCGCACCAGCGCTTTTGCGCAAATGGCAAGTCCACACTGATCGTTAAAATTCTCACATTGCCCAATTGATTCGCTTCTTCATTAAAACGGCGTGTTTGAGCATCACAAACACCTGTATCAAGCGAAGGCACTACACTGATTAAACGAACTTGTCCCTTTGTGTCATCAAGTGTAACCTCTGATAAATCATTTGCAAGCACAGTAAAATTCGGTGCTTTGTCCCCTACCTTTACTTCGCTTCCAAGTAGTGTAACAGGATTCCCCTTAAACGTAACGTTTGCCATTTCAACACCCTCCTTTGTAATATGTACATTGCTACTATAACTTTTCAGAATCTTTTTTGCAAAGATTTT
>JAKACS010000425.1 GCA_021821235.1 Bacillota bacterium | reverse complement strand
TTTCACCCAACTCCATTTCCATATAAGGCGCTTTCATTAAGCCGATGCCATGTTCCCCGGAAAGGGTACCTCCCAGCTCGACGGCTGCTTTAAAAATTTCACTGACTGCATTTTCTACTTTTCTCATTTCCATTGTGTTGCGCTGATCGGTAATAATATTAGGATGAAGATTTCCATCTCCGGCATGCCCGAAAACAACCAAATTTAATTCATATTTTTCGCGGATTTCATTGAGCCTTTTCATCATCTCGGGGATCATGCTTCGCGGGACGGTGGCATCTTCGGATATTTTCGTCGGACCCATCCGGGTGATCGCCGGAGAAACCAATCTTCTCGCTTTCCATATCACAGCCCGCTCTTCTTCTGATTTCGCAATCGTCACTTGGCTTGCACCTGTTTCAAGACAGAGATGCTGGCATTTTCTGATTTCCTCGTCAACAGCGGCCAGATGACCATCCACTTCGATAATAATGAGTGCTTCAGCCTCAAGCGGCAACCCGCTCGGACGATAATTTTCAACGGCATGGATGCACGCTTGATCCATTAATTCCATTGCGGAAGGCAAAATGCCTGATGACAATATTTTGGTGATCGCGTGGCCGGAATCAATGAATCTCGGGAAAGTTGCGAGTAAAGTTTTTCGTGCCTCGGGCTTTGGAATTAACCTTAATATGGCTTCTGTAATAATTCCTAACGTACCTTCAGAGCCGACAATCAAACGGGTTAAATCGTATCCGGTTACATTTTTAACTGTTTTTCCGCCTGTACGTATGATCTCTCCTGTTGGCGTTACCACTTCAAGGCCGATAACGTATTCTTTTGTTGTCCCATACTTCAATCCTTTTGGCCCGCTTGAGTTTTCCGCTAAGTTTCCGCCAATCGTTGCCACATGGGAACTGCTTGGATCAGGCGGATAAAAAAGACCGGCTTCTTCCGCTTTTTGGTGAATTTTTGCGGTCACAACTCCCGGCGAAACGATAGCCAGCATATTTTCCCGATCGATCACCAATTTTTCGTTTAAGCAGGACAGATCAAGAACCATGCCGCCATGGACTGGTAATGGTCCTCCACTTAAAGAAGTGGCTGAACCTCTTGGGTAGATCGGGATTAAATGGCGGTTTGCCAGTTTGACCAGCTCACTGACATCGCTTGTGCTCCGCGGCTGAATCACAATGTCGGGAAGGTATTGACCGAAGGATGCATCATAACTATAAGAATACCTTTCTGCTAAATCGAGAAAGATTCTCTCTTTTGGTAGAATTGCTTCGATTTGTTGAATGATTTCTTTTTCCACCCCCAAAACCTCCTCGTTTTATCAAATCACCAGCCGATAAGAAGTCAGCCGTTCTACGACTTCTTTACCAATTTCGATCGAAGCAGTTGCTGCAGGTGATGGTGCATTGCATATATGAACGGAGCGGTTTCCGTTTAAAATATAGAAATCGTCAACTAACGAGCCGTCCGCTTTTAATGCTTGTGCTCGAACTCCTGCTGATCCGGGTAACAAATCCTTTTCTTCAACATTTGGAATCAGATTTTGTACACCTTCAACAAATTTTTTTTTAAAAAAGGAGCGGATGATTTCTTCCGTCCCTTCTTTACGATACGCTCTTGCTAGCTTCCAAAAACCGGAATAGGTCAAAACTTCAGCCGTATCCCTGAGGTTAAACGACGTTTTTTTGTATCCTTCTCGTTTCAGGCTAAGAACCGCATTTGGCCCTACATCAATTGTACCGTCGATCATTCTTGTAAAGTGAACGCCTAAAAAAGGGAAGTTCGGATTTGGAACGGGGTAGATCAAGTTTTTTACGAGATAGCGCTTTTCTGGCACCAGTTGAAAGTATTCCCCCCTGAACGGGACAATTTTTATATTCAACTGACAGCCGGCCATTTTGGCAATCCGGTCACTGTGGAGACCGCCACAATTGATAAGCATTTTCCCGCGAAGTGTCTGGCGGTTGCTTTCCACGACAACTTCCGCTGCCAGTTCTTGAATCGTGACTACCTCAGTATTTAATAAAATGTCTCCACCCCTATCACGAATGATCTGGGCCATGGTTTCACACACTTCTTTATAGTTTACGATTCCAGCCATTGGAACATGGATGGCTTCTTCGCCATTTACATATGGTTCGACTTCTTGCAGCCTTTCTTTGGAAAGTTTGCTGATTTTCAATCCATTTTGCAGTCCCCTCTGAAAAAGGGCATTTAATAATGGCACCTCTTTTGTCGATGTAGCGACAATAACCTTTCCGCATTCTTCATAATCAAGATTATAGTTTTTGCAAAAAGCTTTCATCGAACGATTGCCTTCTCTTGCAAGGCGTGCTTTTAAACTGCCAGGTTTGTAATAGATTCCTGAGTGAATGACTCCGCTGTTATGCCCGGTTTGATGTGAAGCAAGTTCGGGTTCTTTTTCCAAAATTGCGATTTTGGAATGAGGGAACTTTTCCGTTAATGCCATTCCAACTGAAAGGCCAATAATTCCGCCGCCGATAATAATGTAATCGTACAAACTTTTTCCTCCCTTCAAAGCGAAGTGATGACGCGAAAAGCCATTCCACTATATACTTAGTGCGAACCGCCAAACACTTTTCCAACTCCCTGTAACTTTTCCAACACAAGAATCAAAATAACCGAAATGAAGATGACAACAGTAGAAATCGAAGCAACAAGCGGATCGTAAGCATCCTGCATATGCGAAAAAATTTCAATCGGAAGTGTCCTCATATCCGGTGAAATCATAAATAAGGAAACTGTTACATTGTCAAAGGAAGTCAAAAAGGCGAAAAGGCCCCCAGAGATCATTGCCGGCCGAATTAACGGCAACGTAACTTTCCAAAAAACAACAAGGGGGTTGGCACCAAGGATGGCAGCCGCCCGTTCAAGATTGTAATCAAATCCGCTTAATCCTGTCAAAACAAGGCGGATTACATAAGGAATAGAAATAATGATATGGGCTATTAAAAACCCAAGCGAGGTACCCGCAAGCATTATCGGCGTAAAATAAATCAAAAGAGCAATTCCAAGAACGAGCTGCGGAACACTTAAAGGTGCCGTTAACACCGATGTAATAAAGGTTTTCCCAGGGATCTCATACTTAGCGAGCGCCAGGGCTCCGAGCGTTCCAAATAGGACTGAAAAGAATGCTGCCAAAAAGGCAAACTTTGCACTATTAATCATGCCGGCCAAAAATTCTGGACGGTCAAGGAGCTTTGTATACCATTGAAATGAAAAGCCGACAGCCGGAAAACTCGGATAGTTTTGGCTTGTAAACGAAGCCGGAATGACCACGATCAATGGAATGAGAATGTAAATAATGGATACAAAGGCTAATGTGATACGCAACCAACCCAGTCCCCTGGTCATCGGAACACCTCCCGGAATTTACTTAATTCAAATGTTCGTGTAAACACGAAAACAATGACCAAAGTTGTTAGTAATAAAACATATGAAAGTGCAGAGCCAAAAGTCCAGTGCAATAAATTCGTAATCTGATCATAAGTTACCACAGGCATAACGGGTACATTGGCACCACCCATAAGCGCCGGCGTGACATAGGCGCTCATCGAAAGGCTAAACACTAGTACACAACCGGATACCACCCCAGGCAGACTTAGCGGAAGGGTGATCGAGAAAAAATTGCGAAGCGGACTAGCTCCGAGAATGGCACTCGCTTTTTCCAAAGATGGGTCAATCGTGTATAAACTGGTTGCAATTGCCAATACCATAAATGGCAAATAGGCGTTTGAAAGCCCTATGACTACACCAAGTTCAGAAAACAGCAGCTTCAACGGCGTTTTTATGATTCCAGCAGAGAGCAATAAATGATTGATTGTTCCGTTCGGCAAAAGCAACAGATACCAGCCAAAATTGCGAACAACAATACTGATTAATAACGGCGATGTAACCAATAAAGCTATATAGCCCCTTACCTTTGGGGAACTCTTTGCCATTGTAAGGGCGACAGGATATGCAAGTATAAGTGAAACCAAGACTGTGTATAGGCTGATTTTGACGGTTAACCAAAGAGAGGATAAATAATATCCATCTGTAAAAAATTGCGCATAATTTTTCATGCTGAATACAGCCTGTGAGCCATTTAGCTGATCGGTACTGATAAAGCTTAAATAGAGAA
>JAKACS010000424.1 GCA_021821235.1 Bacillota bacterium | reverse complement strand
AAGAAAATGAAATGGTGCCGAGCGAAAGGGCAGCCACTAAGACAGGATGAAAAGATGAATACTGAAGTGATCGTGAAAATAAAAGCAAAATTTGTAAAGAGATATACTAACGGCTATCCACTGATTTTAAAAGAAGCGATTGTCAACCCCGGCGACCTAGAGGAAGAAGGTACGATTGTTAAACTGGTTGACGAGCAACGGAGTGCATTTCTTGCAAAAGGTTATTATGGAAAACAAAACAAAGGATTAGGCTGGGTAGTAAGCCGAAGTGAACGGGAGCGATTCGATCAGTCTTTTTTTTCAAAGAAAATCAAAACAGCAATTCAGGAGCGACAGTCTTTTTTTCAAAATGATGAAACAACAGCCTTTCGGGTATTTAATGGGGAAGGTGACGGTATCGGTGGGCTGACGATTGATTATTTTGATCAATATTACGTAATCAACTGGTATAGCAAAGGCATTTATCAATTCCGCATCCCTATTATTGAAGCATTGAAACAGGCTGTTGATTACAAGGCAATCTACCAAAAAAAGCGTTTTGATGAAAATGGAAAATATATTGAAGAAGACGATTTTGTCACCGGGAAAAGGGGTCAATTCCCGATTATCGTTAAAGAAAATGGCGTGAATTTTGCCGTCTATTTAAACGAAAGCGCCATGGTTGGCGTGTTTTTAGACCAGCGGGATGTAAGGCGGACGATCCGGGATCAATACGCAAAAGGGAAAACAGTGCTAAATACTTTTTCCTATACAGGAGCTTTTTCCGTTTATGCAGCTATCGGAGGAGCCACGAAAACAACAAGTGTTGATTTGGCGAACCGCAGTTTGGCAAAAACGATTGAACAGTTTAGTATCAATGGAATTGACTATGAAACCGAGGATATTATTGTTGAAGACGTCTTTCACTATTTTAAATATGCGGTGAAAAAAGAGAGGAAATTTGATATGGTGATCCTTGACCCGCCAAGCTTTGCACGATCTAAAAAATTTGTGTTTAGTGCGGAGAAGGACTACAAAAATCTTTTAACAGAAGCAATAGCGATCACTGAAGAAAATGGTATCATTGTTGCTTCAACCAATTCCGGTTCTTTTGGTATGGATAAGTTCAAAGGTTTCATTGATGCGGCTTTTAAAGAATCTAATGGCCGCTATAAAATAATCGAGGAGTTTTCACTTCCGGAAGATTTTAAAACAATCAACGAATTCCCAGAAGGCAACTATTTAAAGGTTGTTTTTATAAGGAAAGGAAGGGAAATCCGAGGATGAAATCGAATTAAGTTTTTCTATAAACGATTTTAAAGGAGTGACAATAGTGTTTATAACCTAGCCGTTTGATGAGTTCCTCGGTTTTCAATATGAAAAATTAAGTCCGGATCGCATTAAAGTTGGTATGCCAATTCAACCGTTAGTTTTAAATAGCGTTGGCGTCGTTCACGGCGGCATTATTTCTTCGCTTGCAGACGTTGCGCTGTGCAATACGCTTGGAGCAAGTGAGGATGGGAAACAAAAAGCGGTCACTGTTGACTTGGATGTGATTTTTATAAAAGGAGCAAAAGGCGAAATGTTGACAGCGATTGCGAAGCTTGTAAAAGCCGGGAGAACCATCTCCCATGCCGAGTGCCACATCTATGACGATCAGGAAAATTTAGTCGCAAAGACAAAAGCGATTCTGTTTAACATCACAAGTGAATAGAAAATTGCTTAAAAAAACTCCCGGTCAGTAGTCTGGTCGGGGATTTTTTCGACTTAATAACTGATAGTAGATGATTAAAACCGTTTGGATCGAGAAATAAATCGGAAATGACCAATACATACTATAGCCCTTATTGAAATGGTATAATCCAATTCGCATGGCAAACCATTCTACTAAAAGAGAAAAACTGGACCAAATCAGAAGGTAGACAAGATTCATATATCGTTTTATTCCTAATTTTACATAAAGATGGATGAAAAGATAGCTGATCGGTCCCATCATTACATTGGAAAGAAAATCGAGAAATTGATAGTTTGAGCTTTCGTTTACGTCATAAAAATCCCAAGGATTAACGCTTATCGTATGGTCGAAAAAAGTGATAATACTGACGCCATAAAGGTAGAAAGCGGCAACCTTCACCGGGGTAAAGATCTTTGGTATTTTCCAAAATAGCAAGTGTAATATCACGAAACTAATGATGACAAACCATTCATTCCAATCAAACGAATTTTCATAAATGACGGTCATAGTGCGGCTCTTTTTTTTCGAAAAAACAGTGTAAGTACCAGTATGGTTGCGAAATAAAGGCTATTTATCATTGGGGTAATCGCTGAGCTAACTGTTCGAGTTTTAGAGGCTTATCAATTGAAAGGCGAAAATGCCTTGCATGCAGTAAGAGGATTTCGCAGTATTTTACACGGATTTTCTTCATTGGAACAAAAAGGCGGATTTAAGCTCCCGCTGGATTTGGATGCAAGTCTGGAGATCATTGTAAAAGTATTTATTAGGGGAATCCAATAAAAGTGTACACCGGTTACATCCCCAATGTAATAGTATCGAAGGCATCTGAAACGAAAAAAGCTTTGATATGGAACTTCTTAAAATTAGGAAGTTCCTAGAAGTGTATTTATTCATACTTCTAAACTTTCTTCGTTCGATTTTTAAAAAAGACAGGTTTTTACTTTTTGCAACTACTAATCTTCCTCCCAAGGATCATACTCTCCGTAGTAATTCTTTAATGCCTTACCTGTGACGGCACTGTCACACCCTTCAATAAAAACCTTTTTCATTTCATCATCAACTCGATAAAACATAATGGCGTTGTTAATATTTGCCCAATAGTATCCATCAAACTCAAAACCACAGTTCAAAATTCCATCACGCTGATCATGGGGACTATCTGATAATATGGAAAAGGAATTTTGATATGCCCTTTTTACATTAAAATATTTTTTATGCTTCAACAAGGCTCGTTCAGCATCCTCCGACCAAACAACTTCATATTTATCATAATTGTTCATCTTCATTTACCATTTTATTAAAACGATCAATGTCATTGTGATAATAATTTGGATCGTTTCTTCTTTCCTTAGCTTGCTGGAATTGATAAATGAGTTCAGGACTGTTGGCAACCATTTCTGAAATGGCTCTGTTTCTTTTACGATACTTCTCTAATAATGATTCGATGTTTTGATGATTAAGATATGGTTCAACAAGGATCCTCCATTCGCCGGAATTTCCTAGTGTGCGCCACGCTTGAATTCTTCCTTCTTTGCAATATTTTCTTACACTTTGCGGAGAAATGCCCAATAATTCTGCAGTATCCTGAACTGTTAGATAACCTGGTAATTCAGCATTTCTTTTTACTTTTTGTGTGGTTTGTGTGCTCTTTTTTAAAGGCAACGTATTAGAAATAATTGTTTTTAAAGCAGGAAAGCGGTCACTTTCTTTTTGAATTTGTTCAAATTCCTCTTCTGATAAAGACTGAAGAATTTCATTTGCCCGCTTTAAAGAATCATACAAAATCGCTACTTTTCCTTTTGCATTTTGGGACACCATTTCTAAAACTTCAATTTCTTGAGGGGTACCATTGATATGCAATTGCCACAACTCCTTTCAACTCCATTATAACCTATTTAAACTAGGGACAAAATATGCGAAACATACGAAAACAACTTATTTATAGATGATTTTTTCTAAGGACAGTAGCAGGGTTTTCTGCAAAGCAGCTGACGTTTAATGAATAAAAACATGTTCGAAAAAGAAGGTAATTGTCCTAATTGCACGAATTATATAAATATTGTAGCAAAAAACAGATAAGGGGAAACATCATGGTAGGTATTGAAAAGCTATTGCTGAATATCCTTTTTATTTTTGTAGCGGTTTTAATTTATTTTGTTATTGAGCCAAATCAGAAATGGAAAAACACCGTTTTAGGATTATTGTCAACCTTGGCAATTGTGTTGTGCATGACTTTTCCCTTTTCGATTTTTCCGGGATATTTTTATGACTTGCGGATTATTCCTTTGCTATTGGCCAGCCTTTATGGCGGCTATCATGTCGGAATATTTGCAACCGTTACTCTATACATCTATCGGTTTTATTTAGGTGGAGATGGATTCTTCACGGCGATTATTTCGTATACAGCCTTGACAGTTGTTACCTG
>JAKACS010000423.1 GCA_021821235.1 Bacillota bacterium | reverse complement strand
GGCCTTCGAAAAGGCCCAATTAAAGTAATTCTTCATGTTCAAATAAATATTGATAGGTGATGTCAATGAATAAATAGCCGCTTTCAATCAATGGGAACGAGAAGGTTCGGATCGTTTCACCTGTTTCAATATCACAGTACAAATCGGATAAAATCCCTTTTCTTTCATTGCGCATGCGGATGATATTCTCCAAAAAATACGGGCGCCAGCTCCAATTTTTCCCGATATATTCGTTCTGGGTAACCCACCCGTTCGAATGTTTGAAACTATTGGGCGATTTTTGAAAACCGTCTTCATCACAAATATACATTCGAAAAGCAATCTGATCCATTTCTTTAATCAGCAATTCAAACAACTCTTCATAGGATGCTTTTTTTGCTTTTTGGACAATTTCCAACACTTTCGCCTGAAATTCCTCGGCAGTTAAATAAAACTTTTCCAACTTCCGTTTTTCATATGTGATAAAATCATGAAATTTTGCCTTCAAATGGTCTTTTAACAGATCGCGGTCAACAAGTTCGCTATTTGGATGTGAAAGATAAAATCCTTGGTAGTACCTGCCGCCATTTTTCCAGGCAAATTGAAGCTGGTACTCCATTTCAATGTTTTCAAACAGTAACACGGCTCCGATCTTTCTGGCCAGCAAGGATAGAGAATACAAAACATCATTGAAGGCATTTCCCTTCGTTTCCGACCTGAGTGCCCGTAAATTGACCTTTAGGATATCCGGTTCCAACTGACTGATCCGATCCAAGTAAGAACTGTCGCTCCCCATCTTTTCAATCGCTATTTTGATTCCATATGTGCGGTAATACCGTAAAAGGTGGTCAAATTGATCAAGATCTCCAGGATAATTGTCTTCCGAAATCTCTAGGACGATTCGTTTTAAGTTGATTCCCTTTTTTTCATATTCAAGCAATTCATTCAAAAGCGGCTCCCCGTGTTCATGCATTAATATTCCGGCCGACCGATTAAAGAAAAAACTGACATCTTCATTCGTGGTAAGCGCTTTGTCGAGCGCTTTTCTCAGTAGAAGCTGATCGACTTCCACTTTATATTCATCTGGAATTTGCTCATCTTGAAAAAAAGAGCCCAAACTAATTGTCTGACCTTCTGATTCATATCTTCCTAAAACTTCATAGCCGAACACTCGCTGTTCATCTGCGCTGAAAATCGGCTGAAAAAAAGGAACAACATTTTCAAGGTCTGTTAAGATATCCAATGGATCCATTCAGATACCCCCATCCATTTTTTCTCCTCCTATCATACCATTTTCACCGCAACCGTTTCACGAATAGAAAAGCGGAAAAAATATTATGAATGGATTGGTCAAGCAATGAATAATAAACTATCAATAGCAGCTAAAATGATACGCTTAGATGAATGTTTATTTTTACTAAAAAACGTTAAGGCTGGTTCATTCAATGGAAACAAAATTGACAAGACGAACATTTCTAAAAAAAGCATTGACCGGCTTGCTTGGTGCTGTCGGATTCAGTTCGGGAGGAATCCTCTACGCCCATCAAATTGAGTCAGGACTGCTTGAAATCAACCGCTTTCAAATTCAGCATCCACTTATACCCAATAGTTTTGATGGGGTCACCATTGTTCAGTTCAGTGACACCCACCTTGGATTTCAGTACACACTTAGTCAATTAAAAAAATTAATTGCGAAAATTAACTCTCTAAAACCTGATCTGGTGTTTTTTACCGGCGATTTGATGGATGCACCGAATCAATACAAGAATCGGAAACAGATTGCACCCGTTTTAGCCAAACTTTCGGCACCCTTAGGAAAATATTGCATATACGGAAACCATGATCATGGCGGATATGGCTCCGACCTTTATAAAAATATTATGCAGGATGCCGAGTTCACTCTTCTAAAAAACGAAGCAAAACGGATTCAGCAAGTGGATGGCAGCGGCATCTATATTATCGGCATTGACGATGCGATGCTTGGCCGGCCAGACCTTGCCGCGGCATCTAAACAAGTGCCGCGGAATGTGTTTGCACTTCTATTATCACACGCTCCCGATCTTGCTGATACAGCGGCAACTTATCCGATTCATTGGCAGCTAAGCGGACACAGTCATGGTGGACAAGTGAAAATTCCGTTTTTTGGCGCGCTTGTGACTCCGCCGTATGCAAGGAAGTATCCTGAAGGCCTTTACTCGATCGGAAAATTCTCTCCTCTAAAACTCTATGTCAATCGCGGACTTGGGACAACAAGACTGCCATTTCGTTTCATGGCAAAACCAGAATTAACCATCTTCACCTTAAAATCAGGGTAAATGAAAACTCGCCGACTGGCGAGTCCTATGGACGAAGACAGAGGCGTAGTTGAATTTATCACGCTCAAAACGGCACGTCCTGTGCCTTTCGCCTGACTAGGGCATCCTTGCCCGTCGTGCGTTCAGAATTTATGGATATAAATTCTGATTAGCTAAAAAAATCCTTATGGTAAAACATAAGGATTTTTATATTCTTTTTTTCAAGAAACGTTCTTCGACTTCGTTTGGCGGGATCGGCTTTGCGTAAAAATATCCTTGTGCTTTGTGACAATTGGCATTGATCAGGAACTCCACTTGCTGAATTGTTTCGACTCCTTCGGCAACCACTTCCATCCCAAGGCTTTGGCCAAGATGAATAATCGTTGAGGTAATCGCCGCATCCTTCTCATCATGAAACAAATCGCGAATAAACGATTGATCAATTTTCAAAACATCAATCGGAAATTGTTTTAAATAACTCAACGAAGAATAGCCTGTCCCGAAATCATCAACTGAAATTTTGATCCCAAGCTCTTTGATTTTTTGCAAAATCGGTATCGCTTCTTTTGTATCTTGCATTGCGCCTTCTGTAATCTCAATTTCCAATGAAGAGGGATGCACTTCATACTTTTTCATCATTTCCGCAATGTAACCGACAAGGTTTGGCTGCTGAAATTGTTTTGGTGAAATATTAATCGCCATCCGAAATTCAGAAAACCCCCGTCGGTTCCATTCACGGATTTGCCAGCACGCCTTTTCAATAACCCAATTGCCGATCGAAATCATCAGCCCTGTATCTTCGGCCAACGGAATAAACAAATTGGGTGAGATCATGCCCAGTTCCTCATTGTTCCAGCGCAGCAAGGCTTCGAAGCTTTTAATCTCCCCTGTCCCTAAATTGATTTGCGGCTGAAAATAAAGAGTGAGCTCTTCCAGTTCAATCGCCTTGCGCAGATGGGTTTCAAGGGCAACCACATTGGTCAGCACCGCGTTCATATCCGACCGGTAAAATTGGTAGTGGCCTCTGCCCCGCTCTTTCACGCGGAACAATGCTTCATCCGCATTTTTAATCAGGGTTTCCGCGTCTTTCCCATCACTTGGGTACATACTGATTCCGATGCTCGGTGAAATAAAATACTCCTGCGAATTAAAATAAAACGATTTGGAAAAGTTGTGAATCAGCCCTTGGACAAATCGATTTGTTTCGATTCGATTCACATTAAGCAGCAAAAGATTAAATTCATCGCCGCCCTGCCGATAGACAAAACAATTTTTATTCTTATAGGCAATCAGCCGTTGAGAAACCCTTTTAAGGATTTCATCGCCAACAAGATGCCCAAGGGAATCATTTAAATATTTAAAACGATCTAAATCAATTGAAATCAGGGAAAAAGTTTTTTTCTCTCTTGAAAAACGGTGGATATTCTTATTCAAATCATCAATCAATGCCCTTCGGTTTCGCAAACCGGTTAACTGGTCATGCAAAACCATGAACTTTATGGTTTCAACGTTTTTTGCCTGTTCTGAAATATCGCGGCAAATGATATACAAACCTGAAATTTGCTCATTCACTACAATCGGCACCGTCTTCAAGTGGACATCAAACAGACGTCCGTTGCTATGTACCAGCCGGCAATCAAGGGTTTCAAGCGCATAGCCGTCAGCTGTTCTCTCAAGAATGGATTTAAAACTGGCCAAGTCACGATCGGCAATAAAATCATAAATCGATCGTTTCGCTAATTGCTTTTTAGTGAAACCGGTTAATTTGGCAGCTGCCGGATTGGCCTCAATCAACTGACCGTCAAGCGTGATGGAAAAAATCGCGTCCAAGTTATTGTCCACAATCGAACGATACCGCTGTTCACTT
>JAKACS010000422.1 GCA_021821235.1 Bacillota bacterium | reverse complement strand
TTTTTTTCACATCTCTGCCAATTTTGCATAGCCTATGAGAGAAAAACCTTATTTTCGAGGCCTTGCGGGTCAAATTGGAGTGACGGCAGTGGATTTGAAATTGATGGATATTGTTGCTAGACGGTCACATAACTATGATATCCTTTTTCGAGTGATTGATATTCGCGAAACAGATGGCCAAAAAACAGCTATTCTTTACGGTGAAGATATTCGTCTCGTCGCTGATGCTCCCTGTACCGACTTGGTTGTTATGAACCAAAACGAGCGGAACAAACTTTCCCAGGAGTACCGTTCACTTGAGGAACAATCGTTTCGTCTGTTTTCTCAAGATGTCGAATTGCTTAGACAAAGGCAAGAATACACTGCAACAAGCGGTTATACAAAAACAACGAATTTCTTCCAAATTCCCGGGAAAGTATTGCATATGGATGGAGATCCCGAATATTTAAAGAAATGTTTAAATTTGTACGAAAAGATCGGTGTTCCTGTATATGGAATCCATTGCAATGAAAAAGAAATGCCGCAAAGAATCGGCCCTCTACTTGATTACTACCGGCCCGATATATTGGTCATCACCGGGCATGATGCATATTCAAAGGCAAAAGGAAGCATAAATGACATTAATGCGTACCGTCATTCGAAGCACTTTGTACAGACGGTCAATGAGGCAAGGAAGAGAGTTCCTCATTTAGACCAGCTTGTTATTTTTGCAGGAGCCTGTCAATCGCATTTCGAGTCGTTGATTCATGCGGGAGCCAATTTTGCAAGCTCCCCATCAAGAATCAATATCCATGCCTTGGATCCAGTTTATATCGTGGCTAAAATCAGCTTTACGCCATTTATGGAACGGGTCAATGTATGGGATGTTTTGCGGAATACATTAACAGGAGAAAAAGGACTGGGCGGTATTGAAACAAGGGGTGTACTGAGAACTGGAATGCCTTATCGGCCTATTATTGAAGAGTAATGATGATTGATTTGTGCAGGGCAAATTGCGGACTTAAGTAACGAATCTAACCGGTATAATAACATGGCTGAGGGTAAGCGATGCAGCAGCATCGTATTTTTTTTTGAAAAAATCACACATATTCTCCCCGTATATTGGCAATCTAAAGGTGTTGAAATTTACAAGAAAATGTAGATCAAAAAATATTGACAATTATTTTAGAGGACTGTTATAATTTATGTTTTTATTTGACAGAAATGTGTCAGCGTGTTATACTTTACATAGTGAGGTGGATTAAATGCCAAAAACCTTAGCAGATATCAAACAAGCTCTGGACTCGAATTTAGGGAAAAGATTGTTGCTGAAAGCAAATGGCGGACGCAGGAAAACAATTGAGCGTTCCGGTGTCCTAGCTGAAACGTACCCGTCTGTTTTTGTGATTGAATTGGATCAGGATGAAAATGCATTTGAACGTGTTTCATACAGCTATGCCGATGTATTAACAGAAACGGTTCAAATTACCTTCTACGAAGATACAACAGGACATGTAGCACTTAGCTGAATAGTACCTTTTTTGCTTGGCAGCAGACTTTTTTTGTGTTTGCTGCTTTTTGCTTGCGCCTTTTTACCCTTTTACAAAAGAAAGGGAAAATATAACAGGTGATGAACCAGTCGTTCCATCAAATACTAAAAATGCCGCGAGTGATGAAAGGGGTTGTTTAGAGTGGGTAGAAGAAGAGGAGTTATGTCCGATCGTTTTAAAGAGGAACTTGCAAAGGAGCTTGGCTTTTATGACGTCGTTAAGCAGGAAGGCTGGGGCGGCATCCGGGCGCGGGACGCAGGAAACATGGTCAAGCGGGCAATTGAACTGGCAGAGCAGCAATTGCTAAACAAGCACTAACCGATTACAGCGCAGGGAAGAATTCCACACTTCTTGAAATTTAAACAAACAAACAATCACCGCGGCATAAGGTCAGGGAAACAATCCCTGGCCTTTCCTTTTTTTCTTTTTGATGAATCCCTCTTGTAGGGACTGTCAATTTTAAAGGGGCAAAATAAATATTTTGAACAGTGGGACGTCTTACATTTCACTTTTTGTGGTAAAATAGGACAAAATGTGGAGCGAGGAAAGAAACACCCTTAAAAGAGTGTATAGATGGATCGATGTTTAGAAACCCAAAAATGCCAATGCATCGAAGCTGGCAGCAGATGTTTTCCATTTGGTTCTAAAAAGGGGGTTTTAACAGCTTGATCATGACAAAAAGTAGGTGGACTTGAGTGAAGCTTTTAGTAAAAGCACCCGCGAAAATTAATCTTTCATTAGATGTATTACATAAACGGCCGGACGGTTATCATGAAGTCGAAATGATCATGACAACGATCGATTTGGCTGATCGGATTGAACTAACATTGCTCAACGAAGACAAAATCAACATCCTTACACATAATCGCTTTGTCCCTGATGACCAGCGCAATCTTGCTTTTCAGGCAGCAAAGCTGTTAAAAGAACGCTTTGCGATTAAGAAGGGCGTTACCATTGCCATTGAAAAAAACATTCCGGTTGCAGCAGGGCTTGCCGGAGGATCGAGTGATGCAGCGGCAACGTTAAGAGGGTTAAACAAGTTGTGGAATCTTGGCTTATCGCTTGATCAGCTGGCTGAATTGGGTGCCGAGATTGGTTCGGATGTGTCGTTTTGTGTATATGGCGGTACGGCGCTCGCCAAAGGACGAGGGGAATTGATCACGGAAATCCCTGCACCCCCGACGTGCTGGGTGATTCTGGCCAAGCCGTTTATCGGCGTTTCGACAGCAGAAGTTTATCGGCGGCTTGATTTAAAAAATGTGAACCACCCAAATATCGGTAAAATGATCGAAGCGCTTCAAACGAAAGACTACGAAAAGGTGTGCGGACAAGTTGGGAATGTGCTAGAGGAGGTTACGCTTAATCTCTATCCGGAAGTGGCGCAAATTAAAGAGCAAATGAAGCGCTTTGGTGCAGATGCCGTTTTAATGAGCGGCAGCGGTCCAACGGTATTTGGCCTTGTTCAGCATGATTCAAGAATGCACCGGATCTATAATGGTCTGCGGGGATTTTGTGATCAAGTGTTTGCTGTTCGAATGCTCGGGGAACGGTTTCCAATTGATTAAATACGTATAATAGTGATATATTACTATTAAAACATTCGGATTTTCGGAGGTAGACCATGAAGTTTCGCCGCAGTGAGCGCTTAATTGATATGACGAATTATTTATTGGAACATCCTCATCAGCTTGTTCCTTTAACGTTTTTTGCAGATCGCTACTCATCGGCCAAATCGTCGATCAGTGAGGATTTGGCAATTGTAAAGGAAACGTTTGAACAGCGAGGGATTGGAACACTGCAAACCGTGCCGGGAGCTGCCGGCGGTGTCCGCTTTTTTGTAAAGGTGAGCGAGGAAGAATCGAAACCGTTTGTCGAAAAACTATGCGGCATGATTGCAGAGCCTGATCGCCTGCTGCCTGGAGGCTATTTGTATTTAACAGATATTCTCGGCGATCCAGCTATTGTTCAAAAAGCAGGAAAAATTATTGCCTCAGCCTATGCGGATTCCAACATCGATGTGGTTGTAACTGTTGCTACAAAGGGAATTCCACTTGCCTATGCTGTAGCAAGTCAGCTAAATGCCCCGGTGGTAATTGTTCGGCGGGATAGTAAGGTGACAGAAGGGCCGACTGTCAGCATTAATTATGTATCCGGATCGACGAAGAGGATTCAAACAATGGTTTTGGCGAAAAGGAGTCTTGCAGAAGGAGCAAAAGTGCTGATTGTTGACGACTTTATGAAGGCGGGCGGTACGGTGATGGGCATGATGAATTTGCTTGAAGAATTTAAGGCCGAGGTAGCTGGTATCGCCGTACTGGTGGAGGCGGAAAAAATTAAAGAGCGGTTAGTGGATGAATATCTGTCGCTTGTACGGCTTTCAGATGTCGATGTCAAAGAAAAAAGAATTAGTGTGCACGAAGGGAATTTTTTTCAAAAAATAAATGACGTTAGGAGTGTTCTGAAATGAAAGCAGTTCAAACAAATTTGGCGCCTGCTGCAATCGGCCCCTATTCTCAAGGAATTGTCGTAAACAACCTTTTTTACAGTTCCGGGCAAATCCCGCTAAAACCGGATGGCACGATGGTGACCGGTGATATTAAGCAGCAGACAAGGCA
>JAKACS010000421.1 GCA_021821235.1 Bacillota bacterium | reverse complement strand
GTTGCGATAAGAGTTTTCGCTTTCCTATGCTGGGTGGATCAGCCCCATCTCTTCATGATAATAAATTGCCTTCCCGATAAGCACTGTTTCTTTCATTGATCATTCATTTCATAACGATCGCCTCCAAGATAAAGACAAATTTATTACCTAAAGAGAAAGTCAAGAAAATTAGCAAAAATGTTCAAAGCCATTCCAATTTTCTCAGAATCGAAAACAAACATTGGCATTCTAGCTGCTCTTATAATGGGAGTCGTTGTCGAAATGATGGATACCGTCAAAATTGTTCAGGAAGTCACTGATATCCATTGAAACGGTGGCCGCTCCGATTATTTCCAAGTTTTCATTAAGAAGCGGCTGAGCAAATACAAAATAAGTATGAATTCCATCCGATAATGGAATGGTTATTTTTTGCTTTCTCTTCACACCTTCATCCAATACCTTCTGTTTTAAGACCATTAAGTCAACACTGCCTTGACCCATGATGAGTTCATTATCTTTTTTTCCAATGGTTTCTTCAGGATCGAAATCCGGAGGGAGATTAAAGATCCACGTATACCTTAAATCCAAGTCGCAATGGGCAAGAACCATTGGCGAGTTTTTTATAGCAGCTTGAAACGGTTCACTCAATTCTTCCGTAAAAAAAGCAGAAGCATTAAAGCCAAGAACTTTTGCAATGCTTTTTGCCACCTCCATACTTGGGTTGCGGCTACCGTTTTCAATTTGGGAGTAGAAGGCGCGATTAATAAACGATTGAGCAGCCACTTCTTTTTGGGTTAAGCCCTTTTCCTTTCTTGACTTTTTTAACCAATCCCTCATACATGATCACCCTTAGTTAAATGTAACTAAAATGTTGCAATTTGCCACCATTGTACAGTTGAGATCGTTGTATAATACTTCTAGGGTTTCTTTCTGGGGTTAGGAAGTGAAAAATTGTTAGCAGTTGAGTACGAGAAAAAATTTGGTTTTTTTCAATTGTCTGAATTTTCATCAACAGCAAAGATGGTGGTAAATGATTCGGAAATAATTTACGCAAACAAAGCCTGCCTTCGGTTATTAAAAATAGAAAATAGTTCCGAAATAGGGAAGCAACAACTCCAAAGTTTTATTCACCCTCATTTTTATAATTTAAGTCAAAAACTTTTAGTTCAAATTTTAAAAGAAAATAGTACTTTGGAACAAACAGAACTGAAACTAATCGACAGACACAACCAAACAATTGATGTCGAGTTAACGATCGGTCCGTTCTATTTTGAGAAGGAATTATTTGCCCAAATCATCATTCAAGATTTAACTGAAAAAAAAGAAACACAAAAGATGTTAATGCAAACGGATAAACTATCCGTAATGGGCGAACTGGCAACAGGAATTGTCCATGAAATTCGCAATCCGTTAACCATTTTAAAAGGGTTTTTGGAATTATTAGCACCGGAAACCTCCAATAAAGGCAGAGAATACATCTCCATCATGACAACAGAATTGTTACGGATCGAAGCAATCGCAAATGATCTTTTGTATTTTTCAAAACCTCATAAAATGAACAAAAAATGGATCAATATAGTTCCTTTAGTGAAGGAAGTTATTTATTTATTCGAAAGCCTAGCTTTTAAAAGAACTGTTTCGATTAACTTTTTTTGTGACAACGAATACATAGCAATTGAATGCGATGAAGTACAAATCAAACAAGCATTGATCAATTTTATAAAAAATGCGATTGAAGCGACTTCAAATAATGGAGAAGTTACAATCAAAATGGAAAAAGATTGTAACCATAATATAGCCAAGATTTTCGTTTCTGATACTGGCTGTGGGATGACAAACGATGAAATTCAGAAGCTTGGAACTTCTTTTTTTACGACAAAGGAGGATGGTACAGGATTGGGGATTATTGTAACTTACACAATTATAAAAAATCACCATGGTACCATTGAAGTGAAAAGTGATAAAGGACAAGGGACAACTTTTACCATTAGCTTACCCTTTAGCTCACAGTGAAAACTCACCCCTTTACAAGTTTACCATCTTTCTATAAAATAAAAAGAAAATGAAAATGAATTTATTGGAGGAGCCTGTCACCATAGGCTCCTCTTTGCCGTTTTTAGGGAAAAACCGTATTATTTTTCAAAAAAACGGAACCGTAAAACTAGAAAAGAGAGAAATGGGGTGGAATGCTTGTCAACTCAAGCAATCATTGCAATAGGGGTATTTTTAGTTACATACGCCTTTATTGTCACAGAAAAAATTCATCGCACCATTGTGGCGATGACAGGCGGGATCCTGATGGTCTTGTTAGGAATTGTCGGCCAAGAAAAAGCATTGGAGCACATTGATTTTAATACAATTGGTCTATTGACAGGCATGATGATTATTGTCGCGATTACAGCTGAAACAGGATTATTCAATTTTATTGCGATCTGGGCCGCTAAAAAAGTCAAGGGAAGTCCGTTAAAAATCCTGATTGTACTAGGTGTGATCACGGCAGTTGGCTCAGCATTTCTTGATAATGTGACAACCGTCCTACTGATGGTGCCGGTAACATTCAGCATTACAAGGCAACTGCAGGTCAATCCGATTCCGTTTTTAATTACCGAGATCATCGCTTCAAATGTTGGCGGCACATCCACTTTAATTGGTGACCCGCCGAACATCATGATTGGCAGTGCTGTGAAAGAATTAAGTTTTATGGACTTTATCAACAACTTAACGGCGATCTCCTTTTTCATCCTTTTTGTCAATATCGTAATTCTAGCCTTTTTGTATCGCAAGCAACTGCATACATCCGAAGAATTAAAAGCCAATTTAATGGATCTCGATGAAAAGGAAGAAATCGTCGACAAAAAGTTATTAATGAAATCACTGATAACGTTATTTTTGACGATTTTAGGCTTTTTCCTGCATCAACTGCTGAACCTAGAATCCGCAACTGTTGCACTAGCCGGAGCTTTTTTATTGCTTTTATTGACTGGTGAAAAATATTTAGATAAGGCATTTCATAAAGTGGAATGGACAACAATTTTCTTCTTTATTGGACTGTTTGTCCTTGTTTCCGGTTTAATTGAAACAGGTATTATTTCTAAGTTAGCAGAATATTCAATAACCCTTACAGGCGGCGATGTCAAATCAACTGCCATTCTCATTCTTTGGGTTAGTGCGATTGCCTCTGCCTTTATTGATAATATACCGTTCGTTGCTACGATGATCCCAATGATTCAAGAAATGGGTTCACTAGGAATTACCAATTTGGATCCGCTTTGGTGGAGCCTTTCCCTTGGTGCTGATCTTGGCGGTAACGGCACATTGGTCGGAGCAAGCGCCAATGTCATTGTGGCTGGCCTGGCAGCGAAAGAGGGCTATTCCATTTCGTTCGGAAAATTTTTACTTGTCGCTTTTCCGTTAATGATCCTTTCAATTTTAATCTCAACTGCCTATGTGTACGTGCGATATCTAATGTAGAGGGAGATGGAGCCTTTGAAATTAACTTACAAGTTCAATGAAAATGTCATGAAATTAACCGAAGCAAAAAATGGCGCGGATATCGAATTCAATATTACCTTTTTGACAAATGAATTTAAACCGCAAATTGAAAAAGTTGAAAAACATTTCAGTGAGAATAAGGTTATTACGGATGTGCTCGTTTATGCACATAAAAACCATCATTACCAAATCATCGTCCGGAAGGATTTTTACGACGAGTTTATTATCGAATTATTTAAACACCGCCTGCTGCTAGAAGTGAAATGGGTATAGAAAATGGCCGCCTGCTTAATAGGCGGCCGTTTTTATGATCGTTGCTTCTTCTGGTTTGCGTGACACATTTTCCTTTTATTAGGAAAAAGGAGTGTTCGACTCTCCTTTATTCTTTAAACTCTTTTAAACCTCCACAACAGGCTGTGAAAATCCCCTCTGACACGCGGGATTGCTATCCCTGTATACAGTAATTCGTCACCACCATATACTTTATCTGTACCGATCTCTTTATAATCACAATCTGGATTCAAACCTTTTAGACGCACAGAAGCTAGCGGCGCGTTTGGTTCCGCCAAAACCTGATACCAAAAGACAACAGCCTCGGACTGATCCTCTGCGACATACATCCATGCCGCCTGATGGCCCTCAAACGGACTAAGCAAGCGGTAAAAATCGCCAAATTG
>JAKACS010000420.1 GCA_021821235.1 Bacillota bacterium | reverse complement strand
GATCAGCAAAAACGGTAATCAAAGCACGCTTATGATGCCCGAAACTGGAGAAGATCAGCAAAAACGGTAATCAAGGCGAGCGGATGATGCCCGAAACTGGAGAAGATCAGCAAAAACGGTAATCAAAGCACGCTTATGATGCCCGAAACTGGTGAAGATCAGCAAAAACGGTAATCAAGGCGAGCGGATGATGCCCGAAAAAGGGGCAGATCAGCAAAAACGGTAATCAAAGCACGCTTATGATGCCCGAAACTGGAGAAGATCAGCAAAAACGGTAATCAAAGCACGCCAATGATGCCCGAAAAAGGGGCAGATCAGCAAAAACGGTAATCAAAGCACGCCGATGATGCCCGAAACTGGTGAAGATCAGCAAAAACGGTAATCAAGGCGAGCGGATGATGCCCGAAAAAGGGGCAATCCACGAAATGGGTCATTAACGAAAGGGCAGGATCCCCCTGGATGAAAGTATATTTTTCAATAAGTAGCATGGAATCATATAAAGCTTGACAGCAGGATGTAGTTTACAAAAAGAAAAAATAGTTGCATAAATAGACAAATTATATCAAATTTTAACAAATAAAAATTGTTTGCTTTCGTTATTTTTGATACGATAAACATGTATCTCCCGATTATGAACAAAAGGCAAGGTGATTTTATGCAGAACCTCATACTGGCCTCTTCTTCTCCGCGCCGCAAACAACTACTTGAAAACCTTCAATTGTCTTTCCAAGTTACGAGCAGTGAAGTAGATGAAAGCTTTGACCCCTTGCTCGCTCCGAAGGAAATTGTGATGGAGCTTGCAGGAAGAAAAGCAATGGCTGTTTTTGAGGCAAATCCATCCTCGTTTGTCATTGGTGCCGATACAATTGTTGTCGCTCAGGGGCAAGTATTGGGAAAACCAAAAGACAAGCAAGAAGCGATCGAAATGTTAAAAGAGCTATCAGGCAGACAGCATGAAGTTTTTACAGGTGTTTCGATTTTGTCAGAAAATTTTTCATCTCATTTTTACGAAAAAACAGAAGTTGTGTTTTGGGAGTTGACGGACGAAGAAATTGAAGCCTATGTGCAAACGGGTGAACCCCTTGATAAAGCCGGGGCATATGGCATTCAGGAATTCGGCAGCATGCTTGTCAAAAAAATACACGGTGATTATTTTGCCGTTGTGGGACTCCCTGTTTCAAGGACGATTCGTGAACTGAAAAGAGCGGGTTACAGACTTCCGTTTTTACAGTAGCTTCCCCGCAGCTCCCGAGCAAAAGGGAGGAATGATTTTGTCAACCAACACGTTAATGATCCGTGATTTTCCACAGGACGAAAGGCCAAGGGAACGGTTTATTCAACACGGTCCGCAGAGTTTATCGAATCATGAATTGATTGCCATTTTACTCCGCACCGGAACAAAAGAAGAATCGGTATTGCAATTGTCCAATCGGCTCCTTTCCAATTTTGAAGGGCTAAGGCAATTAAAGTCGGCAACTTTAGAAGAAATAACTGCGATTAAGGGAATCGGTTTAGCAAAGGCCATTCAGGTTCTAGCCGCGATTGAAATCGGTAGGAGGGTAACAAGTCTGACGTTTGCAGACCGGTATGTTATTCGCTCACCAGAAGATGGTGCTAAATATGTAATGGATGAAATGCGCTTCTTATCCCAAGAACATTTTGTCTGCCTGTACCTCAATACAAAAAATCAAGTTCTTCACAAACACACGGTCTTCATTGGCAGCCTGAATGCATCGATCGTGCATCCGCGCGAGGTCGTGCGCCCATAAGGGCATTTAGAAAATCTGTTTTGGCAAAACAGTAGGGAAATATCACATTCAATACCCTATCATCAGCCAACTTATCCGCGAAGGAAACTAAGCGGGGAGTGTAGCATGTTGGCAAAGCCATAAGTTGCCTAGTTACCAAGGTACGACTGAATGGCGAGATGAAAGTTCAAAGATAAGGATGAAAGCTGAATTGCTTGAATGATAGCTCAAGGAGGACTACGGGGACCTTTAGCGGGAGGTAACGATTAACGCTGTGTGAAGTATGCATGTTTCTTAAAGACTTCGAGAAACATGAAGTGATACTACTTCGTCCAACTTCTGTATGGAAGAAAAGAGCGAAAGTCACATCCGACACTATGAAATGCCATGTTTCTAAATGTCTAAATGGGGATTGCCTACGTTGGAACGCCTTGAAAGGCTATGACAACTGTGTCTGAATATCCAATATGGCAACGGAACTCTCGTAGTAGTCTGAGATAGGGAAAGCTTATTACATGGCGAAGGAGAGTAGTTTATCGGTTTAATACCAAATTGGGAAGGAGCGAGAGGCTCTATGAGAAATCCGAAAGTAGTATTAAACAGTCTGACTTCCAAAGCAAGCGATGAAAAATACACCTACCAACGTCTGTATCGGAATCTATATAACATTGAGTTCTTCCTGGACGCGTACGATAAAATCTACCCCAATAAAGGCAGTAACACCAAAGGAATCAATGAAGATACTATAGACGGTATGAGTTTAAAAAGAATAAATACTCTAATCGAGAAATTTAAGAACCAAACGTATCAACCGAATCCTGCAAGAAGAGTTTTCATTCCGAAAAAGAATGGAAAACTAAGACCCCTTGGTTTACCAACCTTTGAGGATAAATTAGTTCAAGAAGTAGTCAGAAGAATTCTTGAAAGTATATATGAACCCAGTTTTTCTGAGAACTCACATGCATTCCGTCCAAATAGAAGCTGTCATACTGCTCTTAAACAAATCAAAAATACATTCACAGGAACACGATGGTTTATTGAAGGCGATATAAAAGGTTTCTTTGACAATATTGACCATCATACTATTATCAACATCTTGAGGAAGAGAATCAAGGATGAGAAATTCATCAACTTAATTTGGAAATTTCTACGTGTTGGTTATGTTGAAGATTGGGTTTTTCATAAAACATACAGTGGCACCCCACAAGGAGGCATTATCAGCCCAATCCTTTCTAATATTTACCTCAACGAATTGGATAAATATGTCGGAGAATACACGTCTAGTTTCAACAAAGGTGATAAACGGAAGCATAATCTTGTCTATCATAACCTTGCATCAAAAATCAATCATCGTAAATATAAGAATAAACGTGAATGGTCAAACTTAGATAAAGAGAGCAGAACTGAAAGGGCTAAAGAATTAAAAGCATTATACAAAGAATTAATTAAACATGACAGCAAAGACCTATTTGATCCTAACTATCGAAGAATGAAATTTGCGAGATATGCAGATGACTTTCTTTCGGTGTAATAGCAAGTAAAGAGGAAACTGTAAAAATCAAACAAGATTTAACTATCTTTCTGGCTGAAAAACTGAACCTTGAACTAAGTGCGGAAAAAACGTTGATTACTCACAGTAAAAATAACGCTAGATTTCTTGGTTATGATATAAGAGTAGCAAGAGATTGGCAAACGATGAAAATGCCTAATGGTACCCAAAAAAGAAAAATTCAACTTTCAAGCCAAACTTTTTGTACATCATGAGAAATACATCAAAAAGCTCATTAGTCTAGGTGCCTTAAGTCTTGGGAAAAATAATCAATGGAAACCAATTCATAGAACAAATATGCTCCACAACGATGACTTGGAAATTATAAGACAATACAATGCGGAAATAAGAGGTTTGTATAATTACTATAGATTAGCTAGTAATGTACATGTACTTCAATCCTTTCGTCAAACAATGAAATACAACATGATAAAGACCTATGCAAATATATACAAAAGTACCGTAAGCAAAATTATTAACAAATATTCAATAAACGGGAAATTTGGTATTCGTTACGAGACGAAGGAAGGGAAACGTATTGCATATTTCATCGACCAAAGAATGGAGAAAAACACATCAATCAGTAATGAAGAGGTTGATATAGAACTGAATACAGAACAGTTCGGTGGCAGAACAAGTCTCATTGAACGCCTTTTGGCAGAAAAATGCGAATGGTGTGGGATGGAGAACACGCCATTAGAAATGCATCATGTCAAAAAACTCAAAAACCTAGAAGGCAAAAAGCGATGGGAACAATTCATGATTGCAAGAAATCGTAAAACAATTGCAATGTGTGTAAAATGCCACCACGACTTGCATAACGGGAAGTTAGATTGATAAATGGAAAGCCGTATACTCTGAGAGGAGTA
>JAKACS010000419.1 GCA_021821235.1 Bacillota bacterium | reverse complement strand
CAAGCAAACCCATTTGCAGCGTTAAACTGCCTAATGTGGCAAGCGCAACTCCAATTGGTTTTTGTCCTAAAACAAGGATTTCATCCATTCTTTTCCATAAAACAGTAAATGTCGTCGCACCAACAAAGCCAATTTTTAAAAGAGACTTCAGCAGTTCGACAATCGATCTGATCGAATAGATTCGTTTAAAGCCACTAATCGGATTAATTTTTTCAAGCTTTGGCTGAATTGCTTCACTCGTAAACATAAAACCAACTTGAAAAAAATTGGCAGCAACTCCGGCTATCACGGCAACGAGCATGATCGGACCAAGAATCAAAGCAAATTCTTTTAATCCTCTAAGAAAGATGAGTTGCAGATTTCCCTCTGTTGCATCTAATAGTACAAAATCTTGTAAGGAACCTTTAAAGAAGGAAATAAATCTTTCCTTAAGATAGCTGCCGGCAAACAGTAGGAATAAAAAAACAGCTAATAGCATAACAGCCGTGTTTAGATCTTGACTTTTTGCTGCTTGTCCTTTTTTCCTAGCATCTTGGCGTTTTTTTGGCGTAGCTTTTTCGGTCTTCTCTCCAGCGAAAAATTGCAAATCAAGCGACAAAAGTTTCATTTATGAACCTCCAAGCAGCTGCATCAAGTCCCGCATCGTATAAAGAGCTGACTCTAGCAAATTCGAGACAAGGACCATGATCACACTCATCACTATGATAATGACAATAAATCCAACAACTATTTTAATCGGCAAACCAACGACAAAAATATTTAGTTGAGGAACCGTCCGTGCAACGATGCCAAGGGCTACGTCCACTAGAAACAGACTACCAACAATTGGAAGTGCCATTTGAAAGGCAACAAGGAACATCGAACTAAACGAACGAACAAAATATTCCACTACATTTCCTTTGCCAAACGCCAGCCAAGGCTGATCAATTGGAATAAAGCGATAGCTATTGTATATACCGTCAATCAATAAATAATGGCCATTTATTGACAACAAGAGCAGCAATGCGAAGGTATACAAATACTGACCCATAAGCGGGCTTTGCGTTCCATTTTGCGGATCAATGACACTGGCAATCGTGAACCCCATTTGAAAATCAATCATCCCGCCGGCAATTTGGATCGCTGACAAAATAAAATAAGCAACAAAACCAATCAAAAGCCCTACAATTGCCTCTTTGATAATGAGCAGAAAATAGACACCATTAATTTCAAAAACAGGTGCTTGAATCGCATAAATCATCAGCCATGATAAGAAAAATCCCATCCCTAATTTAAGGGCAGTCGGAATTGTCCGGTATGAAAACAGTGGCATCATCACGAAAAAAGATGTAACCCGAACGAAGATTAGCAGGAATGCTGGGAATTTCGACAGTAAATCATTCATGTGAGATCACCCTATAAATCTCGTTAAATTCGAAAATATTTCACTTGCGTACGAAAGCATATAGCTTAGCATCCACCGTCCAAAAAACAGAATCCCTAAGAGAACAGCAATTATTTTTGGTACAAAGGCAAGCGTCTGCTCCTGGATTTGGGTAGTGGCCTGAAAAATACTGATAATCAGCCCAACCGCTAGTGCTATCGCTAGCAGCGGTCCACTAATAAATAATATTGCGTAGATCCCTCTTTGGGCAATCGATATAACCGTTTCGGCACCCATTCATATTCACCTGCTTAAAAACTATCTAATAAAGATTTAACAACCAAATACCAACCGTCGACCATAACAAATAAAAGGATTTTAAAAGGCAAAGAAATGAGAACTGGCGGCAGCACAATCATTCCCATAGACATAAGTACACTTGCCACCACTAAATCAATTACAAGGAAAGGAATGAAAATCATAAAACCCATTTGAAAAGCGGTCTTTAACTCGCTAATTGCAAAAGCAGGCACCAATGTCGTTAGCGGAATATCCTGAATCGACTTTGGTTTGGGAGCTTTGGCATAATCGAGGAATAACGCAAGGTCTTTTTGCCTTGTTTGTGCACTCATAAAATCCTTAAACGGAATAGACGCCCGATTATATGCCTGCTCAAGCGTTATTTTTTCATTAAATAAAGGGGTAAGTGCCGTTTTATTTACCTCTTGAAACGTCGGCGCCATAACAAAAAACGTTAAAAACAATGATAAGCCGACAATCACCTGGTTCGGCGGCAATTGCTGGGTAGCAAGCGCCGTTCTGACAAAGGAAAGAACGATGACAATCCTCGTAAATGCTGTCATTAAGATCAAGATGCTCGGGGCAAGCGACAACACTGTAAAGAGCAGCAGCAGCTTTACCGACGTTGAAACATTTGCAGCTGAACTGCTATTGAAAAAATCCACAAATTGGCTCATTGCTCGTCTGACCCCTTCTTTTTCACTTCATCAAAAAGCTTTTTTCTCGCGTTTGCCATTTCCTCCAGCTGCGTCTTTAACATTGCAGAAAATGAAATACTCTTTGCTTTTTCCGCTTGCCGTTTTTTTGTTCTTTCAATTAGCTTTGTCACAATATCGCTTGGTTGAACAAACTGCTCGACCTTGTTATTGTACTCCGCAAGAATTTCCTTGCGTTCGTCGGCGTTGTCAATCTCCCTTAACAGTTGTACATTTTCACCGACACCCACAATAAAAAGCCGGCTTCCGATTTTGACAATCTGAACGGATCGATTTGCTCCAAGAGCGGTTCCGCCAAGATTTTCGACAAGTTGAGTTGATTTGAACGATCTGCTGCGCTTATTGATGAATTTTAGTAAAAAGTAAAGCAACGTAATCACGAAGGCCGTCGCAAAAATCATTCGCATAAAGTCCCATATCGTAATTCCCACTGTTGCACCAGTGTTGGTTGCTCCCTTTTGATCCTGCTGTTTAGTTGGGGAAAGATTCTGCTCCTGGCATTTATCTGGATTTTGCAAGCAATCTTTTACACTGTTGTTCAATTGCTCTGCAGAAGCCGCAGGCTGCGAGCCAAGCAGAGCAATAATCACAATAAGCGCGACTTTAAACCATTTTTGCATGTTTAACAAGGCGCTGCACCTCTAATTTTAATAAATTCCTTATCCTAGCGTTTTGGAAATTGCTTCAAGCACCCGGTCAGCTTGAAAAGGTTTAACGATAAAATCTTTTGCTCCTGCTTGGATCGCATCAATTACCATCGCTTGCTGTCCCATTGCCGAACACATAATGATTTTTGCGCTAGAATTGATTTTCTTTATTTCTTTCAATGCCGAAATTCCATCCATTTCCGGCATGGTGATATCCATTGTAACTAAATCTGGTAAGGTTTCTTTATATTTTTCAATCGCTTGCACGCCGTCGGCAGCTTCCCCAACAACTTCGTAGCCATTTTTCGTTAAAATGTCCTTAATCATCATTCGCATAAATGCGGCATCATCCACAATCAATATTTTATGTGCCATTGGTTCATCCTCCTGAATTATCGTAATTTCTTGATTCGGTCGCTCTGGCTGATAATATCTGTAACCCTTACACCGAAGTTTTCATCAATGACCACGACCTCACCTTTAGCTACCAGCCGGTTGTTGACCAAAACATCAACTGGTTCGCCAGCAAGCTTGTCCAATTCAATAATGGAGCCAGTTGAGAGTTCTAATATTTCTTTAACAGATCGTTTCGTTCTCCCAAGTTCAACCGTTACTTGTAACGGAATATCCAGTAACATATCAAGATTTTTCGTTTCTAGATTTGGGATATGCTGCGATTCAAAATTAGAGAATACTGCAGGCTGAATCGTTGGCTGAGCAGATCCCTGAAATCCGGTACCAAAATGCTGCGGTCCGGGATTCGAATTTGCGTAGGCGGCTCTCTGGTCGGAAGCTGGGTTCATCTGTGTATATGCAGACTCTTGCTTTTGAAAGCCATTACCAACACCAGCTTCATTTACCTCAGCTGCGCTAAATGTTTGCGGCACAGGTTCACTCGCTGAAAAATGCTCATTTTCAGCAAATGTCTGATAAGTGCTTTCCATTGTGTCCGAAACTTGTCCAGGATTCATCAGCTCAAACACGAGTTGTTTAGCAAAATGAAGCGGCAAAAGTTGCATAATTGTTGAATCAATCAAGGTTCCAACCTTTAACCGGAATGAAATTTTGACAAGCTGTTCATCATCTGGAAGCTGTTCCGTTCCTTCTCCTTGTGATACATCCAAAATAGTAATCGCCGGC
>JAKACS010000418.1 GCA_021821235.1 Bacillota bacterium | reverse complement strand
TGGAAATCTTTTTGTGGGTCGTTTTTCCGTATATAATGCTAACAATGTTTGTTGGAGGCCATCTCTATCGTTACAATGTTGATCAATTTGGCTGGTCAGCAAAATCAAGTGAAATCCTTGAAAAAAAGCAATTGAAATGGGGAAGCATTCTGTTTCACTATGGGATCATCTTTGTTTTCTTCGGGCATGTTGCCGGCATTTTAATCCCGAAAGGTTTGTATGATACGGTCGGGATTACAACCGAAATGTACCATTTTGGAGCCGTGTGGATTGGAGGGCTTGCGGGGCTGGCGACAATTATTGGTATTCTGCTGCTAATGATTCGGCGCTTTACTGTGAAACGTATCTTTATTCACAGCACATACCGGGATATTCTGGTGCTCATCCTGCTCACCCTTACAACGGCCACGGGTTTTGTCAATACGGTCTGGTATACGGGGCGCAGCGTTGCTTTTGAATACCGTGAGACGATCAGTCCATGGTTTCGGGGAATTCTTGGCTTGCGTCCGATGCCCGAGCTAATGCACGGTGCACCGTTAGGATTTCAAATTCATATTGTATCTGCTTTTTTGTTGTTCGGAATTTGGCCATTCACAAGGCTTGTTCATGTTTGGAGTTTGCCTTTGGAGTACTTGAACCGCCGCTTTGTTGTATACCGGGCAGTATTGGCGAGAAAATTATTGCCCATTTCTTCTAATCGCCTGAAAAAGTGATTGGATAACAATATGCCCGAATGAAAAGGTTAATTCATTTTTGCTAGGATAAAGAAAGGTGGAGATCCCCATTTTTTTTGGTAAAAGAGCAAATGAAGACAAAATCGAGACGATCATGATGGATGCCGAAGTTTATTCTTGTAGTTCTGACCACTGCAATGGCTGGATGCGCAAGGATTTTGCCTCTGCTGATTTACTATGCCCGATTTGCGGTCATGAAACCATTAAAGAGGTACGCGCTCTGCCAAAGATTTAAAAGAAACTCGCCGATTGGCGAGTTTCACTTTGAAAATCTGGTGATATTATAAGAAAGCCTCTTCCGTCGTCGGGAAGAGGCTATTTGGTCTTTCTATTCTTCTTTTTTTGCAAGACAGCGGTCACATTCCATCATATAAGACTCAGCTTGCTCCTGCATTTGTTCACCACATTCAGGACATACTTTCTTTGGCATAGTACGGAAAAACTCAACTGGACTCATTAACATTTGCATTGCCTCCTTATTTAATACAGTTTAATTTATGTTGTTCTGTTATAATACAGTATAAACGAAAAAAGCGGATTTGGGTAGCCTTTTTTGAAAAATAAATCATTCATTTTTTTAGAATATGTAAAAAGAGCTAAAATCAACAGCTGGAGTGAGCTGACTGAAACTTTAAACACAATTGCCAACAATTAATGCTTTCAAATATGCAGACTTTCCATTACAATCATAGTAGTAATATATAGAAATACTGGGAGGGAAGTTCAAATGAGTGAACTGATCAGTTCCTTTCAGCCCATTTTTATTTTGATTGCCATCGGATTAACCATTATGGCTTCTTATACAGCATTGGATATGTTTATCTTGGTAAAAACGGCAGAGCGCCGCAAACAACTTTTGTTTTTTGGCGGAAGCTTTTCAATGGGGATTGGCATGTGGGTCATGAATTTTATTGGGCTAATCTCTGTGGATATAAACCGGTTTGCCCAATACCAAATTCCGCTGACCGTCTTATCGATCGGAATGGGTATTGCTTTTTCGGCCATGGCTTTTTTAAATATCATCGGCAAATCCGTTCGTTTGTACCAGCTGTTTCTCGGCAGTTTGCTCCTTGCATTTGCTGTTATTTCGATCAATATCGTTAGTATAAATGCAATGGATCTGACTGTTCAGTTTCACTATGGGTTGTTTGCATTATCGGCATTGCTTATTATGGGCTCTTTCTTTTTTTCCTTGTGGCTGCTCTTTTATTCGAAAAATTACACATACAGTCAGCATACTTGGCTTAAACCGCTAAGTGCACTGATTATTACTGGTGCAATTGTTGAGGGAAACTTTTTGTTAAAACGGGCTGCAATCCTGTCGACGATAACTGGCAGTGCACCTGCTTCCGGTTCATTGGACACCTTTGTGATTTATCTTGTTTTATTCATCTCTGTCATGATACCGGCATGGCTGATTGGTTCAAGCACATTGATTAGCAAAAAACTCGCGATTTCTGACACAAACCTACGAGATATCAAGTCAGCATTGGATGAATCAGCAATTGTTGCAATCACCGACCCAAAGGGCAATATCGTTTATGTAAATGATAAATTTGAGAAAATTTCCAAATACAAACGGGAAGAAATCATTGGTAAAAATCATCGCATATTAAATTCAGGCTATCATCCGCCGGAGTTTTTTCAAAACATGTGGAAAACGATCTACTCTGGACGAGTTTGGCGAGGTGAAATTCGAAACAAGGCCAAGGATGGCAGCTTGTATTGGGTAGACACCACGATTGTTCCGTTTCTAAATGAAGCAGGCAAACCGACGCAATTTATTGCGATTCGGTCGGATATTACGAAACGAAAAAAAGCAGAAGACGATCTTCTTGTCACAATTAAGGAAAATCAGGATATTAACTTTGCTCTCGATCAATCATCAATCGTTGCCATTACCGACCAAAGAGGGCTAATCACGAGCATGAATGAAAAGTTTTGCGAAATCTCAAAGTACAATCGTGATGAGCTGATTGGCCAAGACCATCGAATTTTAAACTCGGGAGTCCATTCGAAGGAGTTTTTCAAAGATTTGTGGAAGACGATTGGGGAAGGAAAAGTCTGGAAGGGTGAAATTTGCAATCGGGCTAAGGACGGAGCCCATTATTGGGTACACACGACGATTGTGCCGTTTTTAAACGAAAATGGAAGACCCTACCAATATGTTGCCATCCGCACAGATATTACTCAGCGGAAACGTGCTGAAGAAGAATTGAAACAAACATTGAAGCAAAATGAAGATATTCGCTTTGCCCTTGACCAGTCGGCAATTGTTGCCTTTACAGATGCAAAAGGAGTCATTACAAATGTAAATGAAAAATTCTGTGAGATTTCCAAATACAGCCGTGAGGAGATAATTGGTAAAACACATCGAGTGTTGAATTCCGGATATCATTCCAAGGAATTTTTCCGCAAGCTTTGGGAAACGATTGAACAAGGATATGTGTGGAAAGGGGAAATTCAAAACAAAGCGAAAGACGGAACCTGTTATTGGGTCGATACAACGATTGTTCCTTTCCTGAATGAACATGGGGTTCCATATCAATACTTGGCGATTCGAAACGATATTACTGAGCGGAAAAAAACCGAGGAAATTTTGCACCGTCAGGACAAACTCGCGGCAGTTGGCCAATTGGCAGCAGGCGTTGCCCATGAAATTCGCAATCCGCTTACCTCAATGAAAGGATATACCGAATTTCTTCAATTGGACGAAAAAGACCCAGAAAGACAAGAGTTTTTAAATATCATTTTAGATGAAATTGAACGAGTGAATGGAATTGTTGAAGACTTTATGGTCCTTGCGAAGCCAAAAGCGGTCGAGTTAGAAGAGAAGAATGTAGTTCCGGTAATGGCGAATATTCTATCGTTGCTTGATTTTGAAGCAAGGAAGAAAAATGTTCATTTGCATTTTGACTGCGACCAAGAAATTATTCAGATTGAATGCGATGAGAACCGATTAAAACAAGTGTTTTTAAATTTTATTAAAAATGGCATTGAAGCCATGCCAAATGGCGGCGACCTCACCGTTTCAATTGAAATTCGCGAGAAAAATGTGCATATTTCCATTCAAGACACAGGTGTTGGGATCCCTGCTGAAAAACTGAAAAAACTGGGTGAACCGTTTTTTACTACAAAGAAAAATGGCAATGGTCTTGGATTGATGGTCAGCTTTAAGATCATTGAGAGCCATAACGGGAAGGTTTATGTTGAAAGTGAACCAAATAAAGGTACGACATTCAATATTCTTTTGCCCGCAAAAACAGCTTAAAACAAACCTGAATTTTACATCGTAGAATTCAGGTTTTTTAGTGCGCCCGGCATGGGCGATAACTTGGTGGTGAAAGTCCACTACAGACTTGGCAGTAGGAACTGTTAGCTAATGGCAAGGGTGTCCTCTGTGAAGAGGAATCTGAAGGAAGCCGGCGGCAAATT
>JAKACS010000417.1 GCA_021821235.1 Bacillota bacterium | reverse complement strand
TGATGGAAGAAATATAAAAAAATCATTAAACCAGGCATTAGATGAATTTCTTCAAAGCATCGGATTCGATTTTGCACAGGAGATGAGAGCGACAACCATACGATTGGATCGGTTTGCTGAGAAAATATTAAACGATTTTCAGGTAATGATTGGTCGAAAGCTATCTGAAATCAATCCCGATTTGTCATTGCCTCCGTTTGAATTTAAAAATGAAGGGCAGCTCTTGTTTGAACCGGCTTTCGAGCAGCTTGATCAACGAATCTTTGCAAAAGCCTTGGCTTATTTTAAAAATCCCAAATCGTTTTTTGAAAAAAATGAGAAAAAACGGATGAGTGACGAAATTTACGATCAGTTAAGCCCGCTGGCAGATGACTACTTAAAAATTCAACTGGAGCGATTAAGTGATTATTACCGGGATGTGCTGGCAAAAGAGATCGTCCGGCTAACAGATGAGATTACCCAACAGGTGGAAGGCTTTTATGTAAGCCTAGAATCCACACTTGGCGGCGGAGTTGCATTTGACCGGTTGATCGAAATTCAGCAAATCCTGCAAATGAAAATATAATTCCAATGGGGGAGTAATGAAGTTGTTCAATCGGTGGGAAATGGATGTAAACTTCTACTGAATGACGTTTCACTTTATGTTATAATGAAGGGCGTGTTTTTAACTACCATTATGAAACAGGAGGATCATTCCTTGCAAGAGCAAAAACCTACTCTTATGCTTGTTGACGGTATGGCATTGTTATTTAGGGCGTTTTTTGCAACCGCGGTAACAGGCCAATTTATGATAAATTCAAAGGGTATTCCAACAAATGGAATCCAGGGCTTTGTGAAACATCTAATGATGGCTCTTGTCTCGTTCAAACCTTCCCATGTTGCAGTTTGTTGGGATATGGGAAGCAAAACCTTCCGCACAGAGCTGTATCCGGAATATAAAGCCAATCGATCAGAGCCGCCAGTCGAGCTTTTGCCGCAGTTTGAACTGGTTAAGGAAGTTGTCGCTTCATTTGATATTCCGAATATCGGTGTTGCTGGGTTTGAAGCAGATGATTGTATTGGAACAATTGCTCGTCAGTCAAAGGACACTGCAAAAGTGACCATTTTAACAGGAGATCAAGACATCCTTCAGCTTTTGGACGAATCCATTTCCGTTGCATTGTTGAAAAAAGGATACGGAAACTATCATGTCCATACACCTGATTCTTTTTTTGAAGAAAAGGGCATTTCTCCAAAGCAAATGATCGATTTAAAAGCCCTAATGGGGGATACAAGTGATCATTACCCTGGCGTAAAAGGAATTGGCGAAAAAACAGCTCTGAAGCTGCTCCAAGAATTTGAACATATTGAAGGAATTCTTGCCAATTTAGATCTTTTGTCAAAAGCAAACAAAACAAAGATCGCTCAAGATTTGGAAATGCTGCATCTTTCACGACAACTTGCCAAAATAAAATGCGATGTACCGGTCAGCTGCACCCTGGAGGAAGCCAAGCTGGAATTTTCGAAGGAAAATGTACTGAATAAATTTTCGGAATTAGAATTGCGAGGTCTTCATCGGATCCTCCCTGCGGAAGCTGCAATTGTTTCATAATATTGTTAAAAAGGCTGCCTATCCATGTCAATGGCAGCCTTTTCTTTCGTAGTCTTTGGTGACGACAAGGTTACAATTCATCCATTATTTTGTGTTCTTCTTCTTAGCTGCATTTTCCAATTTGCTTTTCGGTTCCTCGGCAAATTCCGCATCTTGGCCGTATCCTTGCGGCGTCACACCAGGAGCCTTTACACCGCGATTCGTATGATGCTTTTTACTCATCTAATCCTCACCTCCGTTTAATAGTATTTCCTAGTGGAATAATAAAACACCGGCTTCAAAACATTCAAAAAGAGGTGAATGAGATGAACAAAGGGGTATATTTTGCCCTTTTTAGTATTGCTCTTGCCCAAGGTCTAAAAATCCCAATCCATTATGTGAAAAAGAAAGAATGGCGACCGCAAGTATTTTTTGAAACAGGCGGAATGCCAAGTTCCCATTCAGCCGGGGTTTCCACCTTGACGACGTATATCGCTTTAAAGCGCGGTCTTCCAACCTTTGACTTTGCTCTCTCTCTTATCTATGGATTAATTGTGATGTATGATGCTCAAGGAATTCGCCGGCAAACGGGCGAACTGACACTGAAAGTAAATTCCATGGACGAGCTGCTGGAAAAAATTCATCAGAAAGAGACGGTGCCCTTTAAAGAGGAAACACCAAAGAAGCTTAAAGAAATGCTTGGTCATCAGCCGGAAGAAGTGGTCGGCGGCGCTCTATTGGGTTCTGTTGTTGGAATCATCGGTCACTTGATGACAAAAAAAGATAGAAAAAGCCTCATCCGTAAGGTAAGATTTAAGTAGTGATTTTTATAGACTATGGAGAGAGGAATGACACAGCCGGGTGCAGACGGTGGATCAATACATGCTCGACTTAAAAGGCCGTGGATTTCATTTTCAGGAAGATGTGATTGGTTTTATCTATTTTGGAAAACGCTATACAAATGCATCGGATGAAATCACGAATACGGCGATCGAACTGACACTAAAAGCCCAAAAAGGTTTTGACGGCAGTTTTTATATCGCCTTGCTTGAAACCTTAACAGCCAATAACATCACGACAAGAAAAGCCGCATTGCGGTTTGTAAAAGATAAAGAACTTTTACCAATTTAACAAAATAACTCCCTTTTTATGAAAGGGAGTTATTTTTAAACTGTTTTTTTGAAAAAGAAAATTTTGAGCCAGGTAGCTCTGCAAAGATCATCCCTGCAAAAATAAACAGGCAGCCGATCAGGGCTCCGATCGTTAACCGTTCATTGGCCCATACATACCCGGTTGCTGCCGCAAAAACAGGCTCCATTGCAAAAATAAGCGCTACCCGTGTTGTCGTGGTATATTTTTGAAATTTCGTCTGAGCTAAAAACGCAAACGCAGTAGCAAACAAAGATGTGATCAATAGTGCAAGATAAACATTTTGTGATAATAACAATTCCCATCGGAACGTATTTCCCCAATCTTCAACTAAAAAAGATGTGATCGAGGAGAGAAAACCGACGGTGGCAATTTGAATGACTGTCAGTAGTAATGTCGGATAATTGGCCGTAAACTTACCAGTAAAGACAATGTGCAGTGCAAAGCTGATCGCGCAAAAAAAGACAAACACGTCACCGGTATTAAGCGGCGAAAAGTCGGCAGCTGTTAACAAAAAAAGTCCAGCTGTTGCAATGATAACGCCCCAAAGTGCATTGCGGCTAAGTGCCTGTTTTAAAAAAACCATTGAAAACAATGGAACAAGGACAACGCTTAGACCTGTAATAAAACCTGCTTTGGAAGAGGTCGTGTAAAGGAGCCCGATTGTTTGGGTCGCATAGCCTAAAAAAAGCCAAAAACCGATAAAAACGCCTGCCAATATCGCCTGTTTATTGAGCTGACTTAGCTGTTTTTTTTCAAAAAAAATTAACCATAAGGATAAAAGGATTGCGGCCATCAAAAAGCGAATCCCGTTAAATGCAAGGGGATTAAGGGTATTGATCGCATTTTGTACAAGGACAAAAGTAGTTCCCCAGATAAATGTAACGAAGAACAAACTGCTGTCGGCAATAATTGATTTATGCATGGGCTTATGATTCCTCCAACTTATTTGCCCGGATTGCATTGCGTGCGAGCTCATCCGCTACTTTGTTTTCGCGGCTTGGGATCCATTTCATAAAAAAAAGCTCAAACCTTTTTGAAAGCTGAAGAGCGTTGTCGAGCAATGGGGCAAATTGCTTATTTTTTGCAAATTCCTTTTCTACGGCTCGGTTGACTAACTCAGAATCGGTGCGAAAGGAAACCGTTTTGTAGTTGTTTTCAAGGCAAATTTCAAGAGCTTTAATCAATGCATGGAATTCCGCTTCGTGGTTTGACATTACCCCAAGCGGGATTGCATGTTTTTCATGAATTTCCTGTCCTTTGATAAAGATTCCTGCACCGCTTGGCCCTGGATTGCCGGCACTGGCCCCGTCAATATAAACTTTGATCAATTTTATTTCCTCCATTTGATTCGTTACAAAAATTTTATCATAATTTTTATGCTTTTTTCTAATTTCTTTGCATGGGTATGATAAGAGTACAGAATCGAAAAGAAAGGTTTGACGAAAATG
>JAKACS010000416.1 GCA_021821235.1 Bacillota bacterium | reverse complement strand
GAAAAAGGAAGGATTTACTATCATTCATGCGGAAGACGGTACAGCTGCATTGCGATTAGTAGCAGAGCAAAACCCTAGCATTATTATTTTAGATGTATTACTTCCAGGAATGGACGGGTTTGAAGTCTGCCGGTTATTGCGGCAAAAGACTACAGTTCCAATTCTTTTTTTAAGCTCAAAGGAAGAAGAAATGGATAAAATTCTCGGTCACAAAATCGGTGGCGATGATTATATTACTAAACCATTTAGTCCTGCCCTTGTAACAGCGAAAATTCAAGCGCATCTTCGCCGCCATCACAATTTAAGCAATCCATCCAACCCCCAATTGGAGAATGCGATGCAAGTGATTGAGTATCCCGGACTATGGATCGATAAAATGAGCTGTGTTGTAAAAGTAAAAGGAACAACGGTTCAATTATCTGCAAAAGAATTTCAACTCCTTTGCCAATTAGCTGAACATCCAAATCGCGTATTTAGTGTTGAGGATCTATTCGAACTCATTTGGGGAGAAGAAAGTCTTGGTGATTATCGAACAGTTATGGTACATATCAGTAATTTGCGTAAAAAAATTGAACCTGTCCCGGCAAAGCCTATGTACATTTTAACGGTCAGAGGGATGGGATATAAGTTCATTGATCATCAGAAGTAAATTTCTTGCTTTTTAAAAAATCACGAATTTCTTCTTTTGTCAAACCAAAATTTTTTGCTTCGATGATTAGCTGCACCCACTCTTGATCGATCTTATGATTGGTCTCAACATTATAGAGAAGTTTGCTTTTATCCATCTTTGGCCCTCCATCATTTTTTACCATTTATATTGTATTTAAGGGACCATAAATTTTGTATAAGATTAGTTAAAGTTTAGTTAAAGAAATTGAAAATTCTAAAAAAGGTGAAAGAAATGAAAAGAGAGCAAGTATTAACAGACTATCAAATTGTTGATGTTGAGTTTGAAAACAGTACATCGATTGTCTATAAAGGGTATTCCCTTCAAGACAATCAGCTCGTTCTCTTAAAAACAGCTAAGCAGCCAAATAATGCTGCCCATCAAATGGCAGCGAGCATACATGAATTTCATATGACAAAGGATTTGGACATGGATGGAATTATTCAGCCGATTCAAATCGTAAAACATTTGGCTGATCCATATTTAGTACTTGAGTATTTTTCTGGAGTGACTTTAAAAAAATTCCTTGAAAATCAAAAATTAGACATTCTTGCTTTCCTTTCTATTGCGATTAAGTTAACCTCTGTTGTCAGCAATCTGCATAAACAACAGATCATTCACAAAAATATAAATCCGGAAAATATTGTTTTTAATCCAGTAACTGGACAATTAAAGATGATCGGCTTTCAATATGCTACAAAATTAAAAACTGAAAGTCCACGCAAACATACTGCACCACATGAACTGGAAGGTCAGCTCGCTTATTTAGCCCCAGAGCAAACTGGTAGAATGAATCGATCAGTCGATTATCGAGCAGATTTATATTCTCTAGGCGTTTTGTTCTATGAGATGACTTCTAACACACTTCCCTTTACTGCCAAAGAACCAATTGAGCTAATATATGCACATCTGACAAAAATGCCTCAAAATCCAAGTAAATTAAATGAACAAATTCCAATGGTTCTTGCCAATATCATGATGAAACTTTTATCGAAAATACCTGCAAATCGCTATCAAAGTGCATTTGGCTTACGAGAAGATTTGAAAAAATGTATTGATCAACTTCAACTATTTGGAAAAGTGGAAACGTTCCCGCTTGCTCAAGAGGATCCCATTGCTGTTTTTGAAACAGGAAGTAAATTATACGGCAGGGAAAAAGAGATAGAAAAATTGCTAAAAGCATTTGAACGGGTGAAAAATGGTCAACCTGAGATAGTGTTTATTCAAGGTCATTCCGGTATTGGTAAAACGGCACTAGTAAATGAAATCCAAGTCCCGCTAGTAAGAGAGAAAGGCTACTTTATTTCAGGGAAATTTGATTTGCTTCAAAGACAAAAGCCCTATTCACCGGTTATTCATGCGTTTAAATCATTAATAAGACAAATTTTCACAGAAGGGAAAGAACGAATTCAAAGCTGGAAAGAGGCTATAGAATGGGAACTATTAGGTAATGTCGCTGTGATCACCGCGATTCTTCCAGAATTAAAATGGATCGTCGGAGATCGTTCAATGGAAGAAGAGATTTCTTCTACTATAGATGCACATCTTCGATTTCATTTAGTCTTCCAAAAATTCGTAAATACAGTTGCCACAAAGGATCACCCGCTTGTTCTCTTCCTTGATGACTTACAATGGGCAGATACTGCTTCACTAAGATTGATTGAATATTTGCTTACACATGTCGATTGCCGCTACTTTTTAGTAATAGGTGCATATCGCGATCATGAGGTAGGACTTGAGCATTTATTTATGGAAACCATTCATAACCTAAAAAAAGAACATGTGACAATCTCGGAAATCCCTTTACTTCCCTTAGAGGAAGAGGCAATTTTTCAATGGGTAGAAGAAACAATAATGGATGATGGAAATGACTCGAAAAAACTAGCTGATCGAATGTTTCGGATTACCCAAGGAAATCCGTTCTTCATCAAGCAACTGTTTCAATCGTTTTCTGAAGATGGAACCATTTTCTTTCACACAGAATTAGGAAAGTGGAGGGTCCAATTTGAAAAGGTAAAAAAAACCTTGGAAAAAGAAACGATTGTCGACTTAATGGTGCAAAGAGTACAGCAGCTCCCATCTAACAGCCAAACGATCTTAAAATTGGCTTCCTGTATCGGAAATGAATTTAATCTGGCAGTTTTATCGATTATATGTGAAGAAGAATATGATCTAATTGGCAGGAATTTGTGGGATGCGCTTGATGCAGGGTTAATTTTACCTGAAGATCCAAGCTATAAATGGGTCTATCCGGAAACAGTTAAACAATTAATTGCCCAACAGCCGCCTGCATATCGTTTTTTACACGATCGGGTTCGACAAGCTGTTTATTCGAGTATGACAAAAACGGAGCAAGAAAAAGCCCACTTAAAAATAGGAAGACTTCTCGTAAAGGTTGGTCTGGTAGAAGAAAATTTGTTTGATATTGTTAACCATTTAAATAGTTGTAAACGGTATTTACGTGAAAGTGAATGGCTCCTTTTAGTTGAGTGGAATGTGAAAGCGGGTGAACAGGCAAAATTATCTGCAGCATTTAAGGAATCACTTACATATTTTCAAACAGCTTACGAGATGCTTGGTGCAGCATGGGAAACCAATTACGATTTAACCAAACGACTAATGACAGGCCTTGGCGAATGTCACTATTTAAATAGTGAATTTAAAGAAGCAGAGTTCACTTTTAATCAAGTGTTGGAGCATGCAAGGACAAATCATGAGAAACTAGCCATTTATAATTTAAAAATTGTCCTCTATACACATGTTCATTGGGTCAAGGAGGCGGTAGAGTCCGGAATTGCCGGATTAAGACTATTTGGATGGGATATCCATCGAAACCCCAGTAAGGCATTAGTGGTAAAAGAGCTTGTACTTGTCAAATTAGCCTTGTGGGGGAAAAAAACTGATGATTTTATGACACTACCTAAACTAAAGGACCAAGAAAAAAGACTGGTATTGAATACAATGATTACGATGAATGCACCATCGTTCCATGTTGATCAAAACCTTGCCACTATTTTAATGCTTCGAGCGATGCGGTTTTCGCTTAAGCACGGAATTACGGATCTTACCTCATTGGTATTCAATAATTATGCATTGATTTTAAGCTCTGGTTTTAGTGATTTTCATAAAAGTTATCAGTTTGGCAAGCTTGCGATTGAATTTGTAGAAAGTAGCGGAAATGCAGGGTTAAAAGGAAGAGTTTATTTTGTTTTTGGAAGCTTTATTAATCACTGGAAGCATCCGCTTAAATATAATTTAGACTATTTGCAGAAATCACAGCAATATTGCATTGAGGCAGGAAATATTCATCTAGCAGGAGCCAATAGTTCCTTTATCGCCATTACGCTGTTTATGATGGGAGATGATTTACAGGAAGTACGGAAGGGCATTAAAAATCAGTTCTTATTTATAGACCAAATCCGTTATGTCATCTCAAAAGGCTTTTTAAAAGAGTTAATTCATTGGATTGAAGTCTTAATGAACAAAAAAACGATTTCTAATAGATC
>JAKACS010000415.1 GCA_021821235.1 Bacillota bacterium | reverse complement strand
GATCAAGATAAATATGATACATCCCAGTGGGAGAAAAATATTTCGAATTATTACAAAGTAGACGGCAAACAATATTCGATGCCATTTAACTCGTCTACACCTGTGTTGGTTTATAACAAAGACGCTTTTAAGGAAGCTGGGTTAGATCCGGAAAAGGCACCGAGAACATATGATGAGTTGAAAGCAGCAGCCCAAAAACTTACAAAGAAAAGCGGCAATAATACAACCCAATACGGATTTTCGATCTTAAACTATGGCTGGTTCTTCGAAGAATTGCTTGCCTCTCAAGGTGGATTGTATGTAGATAATGAAAATGGCCGCAAAGGAAACGCAGAAAAAGCCGTATTTAACAGCAAAGAAGGGCTAAATGTCTTTAGCTTAATTAGCGATATGTATAAAGCCGGCACTTTCTACAATGCTGGAACAAACTGGGACGATATGCGCGCAGCATTCCAATCAAAGAAAATCGCGATGTTCCTTGATTCTTCTGCTGGTGTCAAACAATTAATTGACAACGCGCCGTTTAAAGTTGGTGTTTCATTCCTGCCGGTACCAATTGAAGCTGACCGCAAAGGTGTTATCATTGGTGGTGCATCATTATGGATGTCAAAAGGAATTAGTGAAGAAACGCAGAAAGCTGCATGGGACTTTATGAAGTATTTGGCAACACCTGAAGTACAAGCGAAATGGCATGTGGATAGCGGCTACTTCGCAGTCAACCCGAAAGCATATGAACAGGACATTGTGAAAAAAGAATGGGAAAAATACCCGCAATTAAAGGTAACAGTTGATCAGCTAAGACAGACTCAATCGATTCCGGCAACCCAAGGTGCCCTGATCTCTGTTTTCCCTGAATCTCGTCAAAAAATTGTTTCAGCGATGGAAAGCTTATATCAAGGCGTGTCACCAAAAGCCGCACTTGATCGTGCCGCAGAAGAAACAAACCGCGCGCTTCAAATAGCGAACAAAAAATAACTTTCTGGAGCCTGTCTGTATTTGGATGGGCTCCTTCTATGAAAAGATCAATATTCCTTTGAGGATAATTTCCGAAAAGTGGAATATGATGCAATTGTTTTAGTCAAAAAATGGAGGAATCAACAATGGCAGCGTCAGCAAAAGTATTTGCGCATAGAGGGTTTAGTGGGAAATTTCCGGAAAATACAATAATTGCTTTTACAGAAGCGGGAAAATTCGATATCGCCGGAATTGAATTAGATGTACAGCTTACAAAAGATGGTGAAATGGTTGTCATTCATGACGAACGAATTGATCGGACAACGAACGGCAGCGGTTTTGTCAATGATTATACGTATGAACAATTGCTGTCCTTTGATGCCGGAAGCTGGTTTCATCCGGATTTTCATGCGCAGAAACTACAAAGACTCGCGGAAGTATTCGAATGGATGAAGCAAACGGCGAAGCCGCTTACGTTAAATATCGAATTAAAAAACGACCAAGTTCATTATGAGCAATTGGAAGAAAAAGTCCTCGGCTTGATTGAAAAGTATGATATGAAAAACCAAATCATTTTGTCATCTTTTAATTATGACAGTCTTATTAAGGTAAGATCCTTGGACACGGATATCGCGATTGGCTATTTAATTCAAGGCATCCAGGAAGCGGCCGTTGAAAAAGCATTGCAAATCGGAGCCGATATTCATTGTGATGCAGACTATGCTCTATCAGAAGAAGGAAAGCGTGCTAAAGAAGCAGGACTGAAGTTACGAGTTTACACCATTAACGAACAAGAATTGTTTGCTCGATTGGAAGAAGCGGGAGCAGATGTGATGATGACGGATGTTCCAGACCTATTTTAACATACGGAAACGGTTCTCATGTTGTTTTTAGAAAAAGAACGCGAGAACCGTTGTTTTTTTTTATTTATAAGCATATTATTATATTAGTTAATTGTTATATGATGATTTCATTTTGGAGGTGAGGTTCTTGATGACGAAAACCATGCTTGAAATCGAACAAGCTGCCGCTATTTTAAAGTTATTAGGCGATAAAACGCGGTTAACGATGATTAAAATTCTTGAAGACCATGATTGCTGTGTTTGTGAGTTTGTGGCAATTTTTGATATCAGCCAGCCTGCGATCAGCCAGCATATCCGCAAATTGAAAGACGCTGGCTTAGTGAAAGAATCAAGGAAAGGCCAATGGATTATTTATTCGCTGAACAAAGAAGGAACGGCTTACCCGTTTGTTCACGATTTATTGGAACACTTGCCAAGTCAGGACGAGCGCTTAAATAAACTGATTGAGCAAGGTTTGCGAATTTCATGTGAGTAATTGGAGGTTTACGTTTTGGTTTCAACTATTTTAGCATTCATTATTTTCTTGCTTACACTTGTACTAGTCATTTGGCAGCCGAAAAATTTATCGATTGGCTGGTCTGCGATGGGCGGGGCCGTTCTTGCCCTACTGGCGGGGGTTGTTGATTTTCAAGATGTCTTGGAAGTAACGCGCATCGTCTGGAACGCCACTTTTTCGTTTATTGCGATCATTATTATTTCGCTCATTCTCGATGAAATTGGTTTCTTCGAGTGGGCGGCCTTACATATGGCCAGGGCTGCTAAAGGAAATGGCGTCAAGATGTTTGTATACGTAACGATCCTTGGTGCGCTTGTCGCTGCGTTTTTTGCCAATGATGGCGCCGCTTTGATTCTGACACCGATTGTTTTAGCAATGGTGCGAAATTTAAAGCTAGAGGATAATATGATTTTTCCGTTTATCATTGCGAGCGGATTTATCGCCGATACGACATCTTTGCCGCTTGTTGTCAGCAATCTTGTCAATATCGTATCAGCTGACTTTTTTGGAATTGGTTTTGCCCGCTTTGCCTCAAGAATGATCGTGCCAAATTTATTTTCCTTAGCCGCGAGCATTTTGGTTTTATTTTTATATTTTCGAAAAAATATACCTAAACAGTATGATCTGGGGCAATTAAAGAAACCAGCTGAAGCGATTCGCGATCTTAAAATGTTTAGGCTGTCCTGGCTTGTTCTCGCGGTTTTATTGGCCGGATATTTTATCAGCCAAACATGGCATATTCCCGTTTCTATTATTGCCGGGGTCGTTGCGCTGTTCTTCTTATTTATGGGAAGAAGAAGCCATGCAGTGGAGACAAAGAAGGTAATTAAAGGCGCCCCGTGGGCAATCGTCTTTTTTTCAATCGGCATGTATGTCGTTGTCTATGGCCTGCGAAATGCGGGGTTAACAAGCATTCTTGCAGATGGAATTCAATCTGCTGCCAATCAGGGACTGTTTGTCGGAACGATCGCAATGGGCTTTATCTCGGCTATTCTTTCATCAATCATGAATAATATGCCAACCGTTATGATCGATGCTCTGGCGATTGCCGAAACCCATACAACCGGGTTGGTTCGCGAAGGCCTTATTTATGCGAATGTCATCGGTTCTGATTTAGGACCGAAAATAACACCGATTGGTTCATTAGCCACCTTATTGTGGCTGCACGTATTGTCGCAAAAAGGCGTGAAAATTTCCTGGGGAACCTATTTTAAAACCGGGATCATTTTAACGATCCCAACCCTGTTTATCACCTTAATTGGACTTTATTTATGGCTACAAATTTGGTAATTGGGAAACAATCTTCATGATTTTATAACGAAACCGAAAAAAGGAGAATGATCATTATGAACAAAAAAACTATTTACTTTTTATGTACAGGCAACTCGTGCCGCAGCCAGATGGCGGAGGGCTGGGCGAAAAAATATTTAACCAGTGATGAGTGGGATGTGAAAAGTGCTGGCATTGAAGCGCACGGTTTAAATCCAAATGCGGTAAAAGCGATGAAAGAAGTCGGCATCGATATTGCAAACCATACATCGGATGTGATCGACCCCGAGATATTAAACAATGCCTATTTAGTTGTAACCTTATGCGGCCATGCCGATGAACATTGCCCAATGACCCCGCCACATGTAAAACGCGAGCACTGGGGCTTCGATGATCCGGCCAAGGCAGAAGGTACAGAAGAAGAAAAATGGGCTGTCTTCCAGCGCGTCCGCGATGAAATTGGGGCAAGAATAAAGCAATTTGCTGTAACGGGTAAATAGCAGATAGGAATTCGATTGCTGCCAAAAGCAGATAAGCAACCTTTTTTCCGCGTTTGTGAAACTTTTTCACCTATTAACCGTATAAATAGTATACC
>JAKACS010000414.1 GCA_021821235.1 Bacillota bacterium | reverse complement strand
TGGATCAGCGAGAACGGCAAGCGTGTCGTCAAGGCAGATAGCATATTTTTCTTTAACGATGCGGCAAGCTTTTGTTAACTCAAGTGAAATCGCCCCTTTGCCTGTCCAGCCATCGACAAATTGGATATCCTGCCCCGGGTGCTCACTAAGAATATAGCGAATCGCGTTCTCATCAACCCCCCGATCTCGAATAATGGAAATACTATAATGAGGGAGATTAAACCCGAAGCGAAACTGGATGTACCTTTTAATCAGTATGCCAATTGGTGTCCCGGCACGGGCCAATGAAACAAGAACAGTATTTTTCCCTTTTTGATAAACGATTTGCTCGGCTACGACACCGATGTTTAACGCTACTTTTTGTTTGTATTGATGAAGTGACTGCCAAAATAAATCCATATACGTTTGCGGCGGCTGATACTCGATCGGCAATGATTCGCTATAATGGCCGCCTGCTTGAACTTTCTTCTCCCGCTTTTCGAGCGAATCTTCAAGCTGAAAAGGAGTTAAATCTTTTAATAAAAACACAACGTCTTCTTGTTTGTATGTTCCGATTTTTGCTAGTTTGCTTTTGATCATTTTGCTTTCACCTCAAGTTCCGAAAAGAAAACGAGTTTAATTGTTTTGACGCCTGTGTCTTTCAGTTGTTCCACAAACGGTTCAAGCTTTGAAGCTTCTGCTTCCCGTTCAAAAAACACAAATAGTTCATCATAAAATCCAGCAGGAATATTGTATACGTAATGTGTTATCTCATCATTTTCCGGATTTGGAAAAGCAGCCTTGTATCTTGCTCCATACCCATTTTCATTCTGAACAAATATCGGACTTCTCGTTGTAGATTGAAAGCAGACCCCTTCCCCCAATTGAGCAGCAATTCGTAAAGGTAGATACATAAATTCTCCTGTACCTAGGCAAAGCGTCCGCATGCCAGAACGCTTTTCTGCCAAGTAAACAGCAGCCCGGTTTACTTTCTCAGTAATTTCCAGCACTTGTTCCGTCTGAAGGCCAAAACGGCCTGTTTCTTCAATAAAATTGGCAGAAGCCATCGTTCCCTTTTGGGTAGCCGGAAGGTTCTTGTTTTGCGGGAAAAACCGTGAAATTGCAATTCTTTCAATACTAACAGCTGTGTTTGGCGTCACTTGCCTCTTTTCTTCCTTTTCGGCCACTTGTTTAACGGAGTCAATTTGCACCGTTCCAGCCAGAAGGCTAATGACCTGAATGTTGATCCCCAACTCTTGTTCAAGCTTAGTGAATGCCCACTTGCTCTCAGCCGTACGCCAGTCAAGGATAGCAACAACCGTATAGTTTTTTCTTGGAAAACGAGAATGTATTGAGCGAATAATATTTAAAGCGGTCTTCCCAGTTGTCAGTTCATCATCAACCAGAATAATGTCCCGTTCATTTTGCATCATATCGAGCGGAAAATAACAACGATGGGAAGTGGCATGTGAGTGTTCTTCTTCAAAGACAATTGCTGGCTTTAGACCTTCAAGTTCTTCCCTCGTCGTATGAAAGTATCGAGCATTTGTAAAACAATCAAAAAATGCTTGTCCTAATGCTGTTGCAGTTTCCGCAAAGCCAATAATCAGAGGGTGAATATCATTTGGGATAAATGCCTTCCTGGTAAAATTCGGATTTATTTTTAAAAACTCAGTCAGGAAAATTGCTTTCCCGGGATATTCTCTAGTAGTTAGCGCTTCATAATAGCGGACGGCGAGCAACGCTGATGTCAATAGGGCTTTGTTGGGATGGATTGGTATATGTTTTCCAATCAGCTTGCTCACAAATAAAAATGAACGTTTTTTATTGATTCTTGCCGCCATTGTGAACAATTCATCAGGCGGAATGTTTAACGGATTATCAGTTAATTCTACTTCGATGTTCATCAAGTCAAGGATTGGAAACGAATACTTCTTTTTGCAGTAGATCGATGTTTGTGTACTTTGCATGTAGCACCCCATATACTTTTGATTTTTGCATGATCCTTTGCGCCCAATAGAGATGAGGCTTCATCTCGTTCATTTTATTGGAAAAAGAGCTTTTTGCAACGCCCCATTCCCCTGTTGCTGATTCAATAATGCTCACTGCATCGATATATTCTTCATATGAAACGACATGGAGTGCCTGAACGACTTTTATATGAGAAGGATGAATGATCGTTTTTCCGATTAAACCATTGGCGATATCCATCAGCACTTCTCGAATCAGCCCATCGATGTTACGGTCAATTAAATTCGAACGCCATTTTACCCCCTGTTCACCGAAATGCTCGCGAAACGGAGTTTGCCTCAGCTGTGGCTTAAGCCACCGTTCACTGCCGGAGAAGTATTCCCAAACCGGTCCGGAAATGACATAGGGAGATTCCGCCCGCTGAAAAACATTGATAATATCGGCGATGCAATCTCTTAATACGGCAATATCATATGCAGTCAACTCTGCACTTCTTCTAAGTCCATAAATACCGCTGAAATCGGTGGCACCTATCCTTACACTTAATATTTTCTCCCTGTATTGATCCAATATTTTTTTTATGGCAAGCAACTCGCTCATTCTTGATTCTTGGTAAATGACCTTTGCAGATTCCAAAATTGGCATTGCATAAAACGGATGCTCAGCAGTTGAAGACGCCAAAATTTCTTCAAGAATTGCTTCACCGCCAACGGCTGTGAATTTGGGAATGACAACACCTGTCAGCACACGAACAGCTTCCCCAAGCATTTCTTTTATACGCCTGAATTGCTCCAACGAGCGAATTCGAATAAACATTAATGGCAAGTCTTTCAAGCCTATATACTGTTTTTCAATTTCGCTTTGAAGCATCCTTAATTCAGCAACCAGGGCAGCTTCGGCAGTTTCAACTTGACGGTCGCCGACGGCATCTTCCAAATCAAGGACCATCGAGGTTAACCCCGCATATTTTTTTGCTAAAATTTCCTGATGAATATTTTTTCGTGTCGCAGGCATATAGAGCGTTGCACCTAAACCAAAGGAAAGAAGCTCTCGGTCTGAATATTTCGTAAATGTTTGCGGCGCCTGATAAAACAAGGATTCTAATTCCTCTCCAGGGTAATATGAAAAAAATTCCATCCGTGTTCTCCTTTATTTTTATAAGCTAAAAAAGAAGGGATACGAGCCTAAAAGCCAGTTTCCCTTTTTTCAATTCTATACAATTATTTTCCGCTTTCAGAAACTTTTTTCCTATTTAAATAATGAACAATGAAGGTTGCGCCAAATGTAAGCACAAGAATGATAAAGAAATACAATGGCTCAAGTTCAAAGCCAAACACTCCAATGAACATTTTAATTGCGATAATCGCAATCAAAATATAAGCGGTTGTCTCAAGTTCTGGTACACGGTCAATTAAGGTTAGGAATATTCCTGCAACTCCCCGCATCATTAATACACCGAGAATACCGCCAACAAATAAAATCCATACTTCATTACTCACGCCAAATGCTGCCAATACACTGTCAACGGAGAAAGCAATATCCATCAATTCAACCGAGGCAACGGTTCCCCAAAAAGTGCCGAACAAACGGATCAGCAAACCGCCCTGGTTTAGTTCATGCGCTTCCGCTTCTCCGTCATTCCCTTCTTTTTGCTTATCGATGAAATATTTAATGGACAACCATGCAAGATAACCTGCACCAATTACTTTGATCCACCACAGTTTGATCAAGAACACGCCTAAGCCAATTGCCACAAATCGGAAGCTGTATGCTCCAAGCAAACCATAGAACAAAGCTTTCCGGCGTTTTTTTCCTGGCAGGTGTTTTACCATGACAGCCAGAACAAGTGCGTTATCTGCTGAAAGCAGTCCTTCAAGAATGATTAATGTACCGATCAGCCCCCAGCTGACAGGGTCTGTTAAAACTTTCACCCACATATCCCATTGAAAGAATTCTGCATAGGTGTTTAAAATACCTTGTAAAAATGACATTCAAAAACTTCCTCCACTTTTTATTCTGTCCGATAAAAACACCTGGCAGAGCACCGCTGCCAGGCCTCACAGCTTTTTTTAATTTAACCAACTTGCAATCCAAAATCAGTAGCGAGTGCAGCTAAACCACCCTGATATCCGCTACCGATTGCACTAAATTTCCATTCGCCACTGTGACGGTACAGTTCACCGACAACAAGAGCCGTCTCAATTGAAAAATCTTCCCCTAAATCATAACGGATTAAT
>JAKACS010000413.1 GCA_021821235.1 Bacillota bacterium | reverse complement strand
TCATAACCGGACAGTTCCAGATGACGGATCCCAAAAGCAGTTACTATATCGCGAACCAACGGGAATTGTCCGGATAATTCTCCCGGCGTTTTTTCCCTTGTTCCTTTGTATTCCTTATACAATTCAATCAATGGCCGGATGGTAATAAAAAGTGCGGCTGCGATCAACCATGCGAAAGCTAAAAACACCCAGCCCTTAAAAAACTGGAGACTGTATACATACCCAGTAGAAAACATAATACCGGGCCATATGATGATCAATAATAAGCTTAAAGCGATTGCCCATCGAGTATAAATTTTTGTGTCTCTCATAAAATCTTTATCGTTCATATGATTTTCTCTCCTTGAGTATTTGCAATTTCTCTTTCATCAAAGCTTTTAAATTTATCTTTTAAAGATTCAAAATTAAACTCTTTTGTAGATACAAAGCTGTGACCGATTGAAATGATCCCACTAAAGATAAATACAGCTAAATTACCGTAAAGCATAGAAGTTAATTGTCCTAATGAAGATATATTAATTTGGCCTGTCGAAACATATGCGGAAACAATCCAGACAATGATTCCGCCGATCATCCCAAACAGAGTCCCATAAAAAGCTCCTTCATTTGTTGCTTTTTTCCATGTCAATCCAAGTGCAACAGGTATTACAGCGGAGCTAACAAAGATTCCCATGGCCATATAAACAAAACCAAGACTAATTCCTAAATAAAACAGTAAGATCGAAAACAATCCCATGGCCATTCCAAACCCTAAAGTAATCCAACGGGAGACATTCAGTAATTTTATGCTGCTTGCTTGCGGATTAATCGAATGGCGATAAATATCCGTTACAATAATATTGGTCACTGCAGTAAGTTCAGCAGAACCAGCTGAGGTGACAGCCATGAATAACATCGTTAAAAATAAAATGGAGCCAATAGTACGCAACACATGTGATGCCATCAATGGTGCGACAGAATCAGGAGAAGAAACTGAAATACCGAGGCCAGCTGCGCTAACACCTAATATCGTAGCTACCGCAAAGGGGATCGAAAACCAAGCAATCCCCCCATAAATATAGGCCTTTGAAGCGGCTCGATTTGTACTTGCAATCGCCCGCTGCCAATACGCTTGATCCACAAACACTGTTCCAAAATTACCCACGATGTTAATAATTCCAAATAACAGTCCCGGAATGGATGCCATTGTCAACATTTGTTTGGATTCAGGCATTTGGCGTAAGCCTTCGTAAATAGGAGTGACTCCGAATTTGTAATAGACAGCTATTCCAAAAATAGCAAGGACAATAAACAAAATGACCGTATGCAAATAATCTGCAATAAAGGACGCTTTTAGTCCTCCTATCATCGTGTAGATGGTAAAAGTAATCGGAATGAGAAAAGCGGCGATATATAAATTCATCCCTGTTAATTGATTCAGCGTTATCGCGCCGCCGAGAATGATCATCGACGTCACGATAATATTCGTCATTAAGGCAAAGACAAGCATGAGCCGGTGATTTTTCTTATCAAATCTTTGCGCAATAAATTCCAAAAATGTATGGGCTTTTGGTGCCTTCCGTTTTAAATGAATCGCTAAGATGGCGAATAATAATATTTGAATCGTAGCGCCTGCCGCATACCAAAATGGTCCGCTGATACCATATTGATATCCAGTCGATGAGGACATCATGATGGTTGCTGCCCAAGTCCAAGCGGCAACAATTGAGGAGCTGGCTAATCCAACACCAACGCTCCTACCGGCTGTATTGAAATGTTCCGCTGTCATTTCTTTTCCATGACGTTTGGAATCCATTCGGTGAATGAACACAGTTACCCCTGTAAAGATCACACCGAAAATGATTAAAATGAGATAACCAACACTTGGTGTTAACATACTTTCCCTCCATTCATTATTTAAAAAACTTATCATTTTCATAGTTATATATTTTGTAATATAAGTAATTTTCCATTAACAATCTACATTTATGTTAGGTTATCTCACATCGTTTTTTATTGATTGAGCTTACTGCTGAATTTTTTTGCCTTTAAACCTTCCTTGTACTCGCAACGTACTAAAAAAGCAGTACGATTCCACGTGTGGAAATTGTACTGCTTTCAAACTATCATCTGCGATTAACATTTAAATGTCACAACTGGACTTCCACCCATTTACGGACACTGTTAATGAACCATATTTTCCGGCAATTTTTTAAATCGGAAAGGGTGATTGTTTTTTCACGAATTTCTCCTGTTTCCAGCAGCATTTCACGAAAGGTTCCAGCTAATAGACCGCTTTTAACTGGCGGTGTCCATAATTCCCCATCCAGTTCTGCCACTACGTTTCCGTTTGTAAATTCCGTAATCTCCCCGTCTTTGTTCCAGAAGAGCATATCGAAAACATCGGCCGTTTTTTGCTGCTGAAATGGTTCATAAATTGCCCTGTTTGTTGTCTTATGATATAAAAATGGATTATTTTGATCAACCGGTTCAAGAGCCAGCATCACTTTTAATGGTGCCATTTGCTGCTCTAAAGGCTGCCCTTCGACAGTTATCTTTCCATCTTCGGCTATGAGAAGGCGGATCTTGAACAAACCAGCATGATGCTGACTGGCAAACTGATTTAGCTTTTCTTTAACAGTTTTCAAATCTGTTTGGTAGCCAAAATAATCAGCTGATTCTTTCAAGCGTTTCAAATGGTTTTCAAGTAGAAAAATTTCCCCATTTTCCAACAACAAACTTTCCAACAATTGAAATTCTGGCCGATCTTCAGTAAGAAGCAGAGCTTTTGTGAGGATTTCTAAATACTCCCCTTCCGTTGTCGAGTCCCAAGTAATTCCGCCGCCAACTCCATAAACGGCGTTTCCTGATTGATGATCAATCCATACGGTGCGGATCGGCACATTAAAAATGGCTTCTTTTTTCGGCGTAATGTATCCAATCGCACCGCAATAAACTTCACGTGGGGAAGTTTCCAAGCTTCCAATGATTTCCATTGTACTAATTTTGGGAGCACCGGTAATCGAGCCGCAAGGGAAAAGTGCTTGAAAAATATCTATGAGCCGCGTTTTCTCGGTGAGTCTGGCAGAAATAGTCGAGGTCAATTGGTGGACCGTTGGATACTGTTCAATTTCATATAGCTTTGAAACGGCTACGCTGCCGGATTCAGCAATTATTCCCAAATCATTGCGCAGTAAATCAACGATCATAACATTTTCGGCGCGATTTTTTTCCGAATGATAGAGCCAGTCGGCATTTTCCCGATCCTCTGCTACTGTTCTTCCTCTCTTTATCGTTCCTTTCATCGGCCTTGTGGTTAGCTTGTTGCCCTTTAAGTGAAAAAACAATTCCGGTGAGGCGGAGAGAATGCTAAACCTGCCTGTATTGATATAAGCACAGTAATTAGAGGCCTGCCCTTTTTTCAATTTTTCAAAAAAAGCAACGTCGTCCCCTGCAAACTGGGAAGTCAAGCGAATCGTGTAATTCGTCTGATAGGTAATCCCATTTTGAATCGACTTCTTAATATTTGAAATTGCCTGATCGTATTCCTCCATGCTGACAGATGGTTTCCATTCTGTTAGTTTATACTTTCCTGCACTACTGGGCGGTTGGCTTACGGGCTGATCAAAAATGCCAAACCACAGTAAAGGCATCGAACTTTCAGGTTTAACAATGTATGCCGAATCAAATGCTGCCGCGCTTTCATAGGAGAGAAAGCCGGCGGCATAGTAACCTTGCTCAATAGCTTCCTCCACCATCCGAAAGCTGGGCAATACGTCATCAAGTGTAGGGGCAATGATCACCTTAAGCGGATTTTCAAACGTTATTGGATTGATTTCACCGTTTGCATCAGCAAACTCAAATGATAATAGCGGATCTTTTCTCTTCATGGCTATTCGATTCATCCTTTATTTTTTAAAAAATGATCTGATCTCTAGGATCTATTCGATCGTGATCGTAATAAATTTTATTATAGCGATGTCCGACTATTATGAGAAGAATCAACAAATTTTATTGTTTAAGCAGTAGTAAATGTGTACAAACAGCTCTATCAACCCATTTTTCCCCTTTTAATGGTATTCGCTGGGCGATACGTTATGACAGTAAAAAAGATCCCAGCAAAAGCTGAAGATCTTAATCCAAAATAGCGGTGTAGATTCGATTTATTTTTTCCCTGAACAGGTCGACATGGACAATACGTGCTTCTCG
>JAKACS010000412.1 GCA_021821235.1 Bacillota bacterium | reverse complement strand
GGTTTGACTGCAACAGCTGATCAACTGCGATGGAACAGCCTCTAGCCTCCGAACCTTGAACCCTTCCAAGCAAGACGAAACCGTGTTCGGTGCGGTAGCCGATATCTTCTGTTAAAATCGCCAAGCATGAATTCCAATTGGCCAAGTCATAGTGGGCAATAACGCCCACCTTGCCATCTGGAATAGGCTCCAGAGTGTCTGTATCTAAGATTACCGTTTTCACCCAAGCGGGTCCCGTTTTATCAAAAATGGTCTCCCCGCTTTCAAAAGTAGAAAGGATGGTCTGGTCATAAATTTGCGAACTTAATTCCGTCATCCCATACATATTGACGACCATGTTCCGTTCCACATCAAAAAATTCCGTAAACATGTTGTATAATTGTCCCATTTCCACTTCACGAGCCTGGCCTTTAAACCCTCCCGTATCAAAAATACGACTTCCCTTTGCCAGCTGAAAACGCACATTTTTTTCACGAAAAAAATCAAGCAGATGCACATAAGCAAACGTCGCACCCATTAGCATAACCGCCTCACCGCGAGCCTCGCACTCTCTTAGTGCTGCAGCGACTGCTTCCATATCCAACCCCGCTTCCGAAAAAAAGAAGCGGCTGTTATCAGTCCCAAAATAGGCAACAGCATTTGACAAATATCGGGAAAGGGACGAGTTTTGATTCAAATCAGCAGCTGGAGATAACACAAAAATCTTCATTTTTTCAACATCCGGCAACACAAACTTTTTAAACGGACCTTTCATTGATGCGTCCCAAACAGCGAGCGTTGGATGATAGTTTTTCCCTTTTGCATTCGGATTTGTAGTTCCGCTTGTCATAAATACCGCTTCCGCTTCTTCAGGCGGTTCACAGGCAAGTGTTAGTTCTTTGAAGCCTTGAATCGGAATCGGCGGAATTTGTTGCCAACTTTTTACGGTTAATGGTGTTTTCCGCTTCGTTTGACAAAACTTTTTATAAGGAAGATTGTATTGAAATTGAAAGTGAAACAACTTTAAGGCTATTTCATTAAACAATGAATCATCATTTCCTTCAATAAATGAAAGGAGATCACTTATGATGTTGATCGAATCCTGTCTCATTTCCTTTCCTCTTTTCTTAAAATCTTCGGCAAACTAACGAGAACAAGCTGCATGACGATTGATGTAAAAGCTGCAATGAAAATACTGTTGGATAAAAATGTTGCCAATGTTCCTTTTGCGTCTTTGAAATAGGTTGGCAAACTGATCGCTAACAGCAGCGATAATCCGGCAATCATAAAATTCGTTTCTGTCTTTTCGATTTTTCCAAGCAAGGAAAGCCCGGTGAATACTAAGCTTGCAGCAGCAGGCAAGAAAATCCCGCCAACAACGGCATCCGGTGTCAGTGCAAGCAATGCCCCCGCTTTTGGCACAAACCCTAAAACTAAAAAGATGATTCCGGCGATCAACACGGGCTGCCTCGAGCCAACTCCTGTTAAGCGCAATAAGCCGACATTTTGTCCGAACGCGGTTGTTGGGAAGCCACCGATTAACGAAGAAACAAAAGAGCCGGCTGCTTCCCCGGCAAAGCCGTTGCGGATCCGCTTTGAATCCAGCTTGATATTTAGCATTTCAGCGCTGGCTTCATAGACGCCCATAGCTTCAATCACAGCGACAATATAGGCAATAAAGAATGTGATGAAAGCTCCCCACTCAAACGTTAACCCGCCATATGGCAGAAAATGTGGCAAGCCAAACCAGCCTTTGTCAGCAATCATAGAAAAATTCGTTTTCCCCAAGACAAATGCAATGATATCACCGACAACTAACGCAATCAGAAACGAAAAAGACTTCCAAGCCCCTTTGCCAAAAAGGGATAAAAAAATGACAATCACGGTCGTTGGAATCGACATCGCTAACGTTGTCGCTGAAGCAAAAGTTTTCATTCCCGGTGTTCCGCCTAAAAATTCATATAAAGTAAAACTGGAAAGTGAGATTCCGACTACAAAAATAACGGTCCCAGATATGACCGGTGTAAACAAAGCCTTCAGTTTTCCAATCAGACCTGTAATCGATAAGAAAAAGACAATAATCGCGCTTAAGAAGATGGCACCGCTTGCTGCTGCGAGCCCGTTTGCCTTTCCGGCGGCAATCATAATCGAGTCGAAAGCAGCCGATGGTCCTTGAACAATCGGCAAGCGAACAAGCTTGGTCGCCTGAATGATGGTAACAAGTCCAGCGGCGATAAAAATCGCGTTAACAATATTGGCTGATAACGTTAGTGGCAGCCCGACCATCGCTGCAACAAAAATCGGATCAAGCCAGACATTCGAAACAAAGACATGCTGCAATCCATATAAAATCCCTTTTCCAGGCGGTAGTTTTTCGTCAAGTCCGACGACAATTTTTTCATTTTCCATTTTCATTTTCCCCTTTTTCTAAATAAAATCGCTTCCGTTTTAGCAAAAATATGTATGGTTTAGCCCTTCTCACCCCCCCTTAACGATTGTTTCTAAACGTAAAAAAGCCAGGAACCGATAGGAACCTGACTTTTAAAAGCAACAGAAAATCGTAATTTTCGCTACTTTCCTCCGCTGGAATAACCCAGATCAGGTTCGAGGGTTGAAAAACAAACCGTTTTTCTCTCAGCCTGGTAAAAAGGCACCCCTAGTAGTCTTGTCAAAGCATGTCTTAATCTTATACTTTAGTAAAGAAAAGTGCAACCATTCAATTCTCGAGCAATCCGTATTTTTTTCTAAATCTCGACAAAATTTTTAGCCAGCTATTACCAAAAACAAGCAGAAAAAAAGCATTTGAAAGGGCATGAAATGTATCGAACAAGGCGCTCCCGGCAAAATAGCCAAGGACGGTCTGCAGCGTAACAGGATTCCCGAGCTGCGCAAAGGAAAAGAAACCCCAAAGATTCATAATCCAGCCAAATAAAAAGCCCCACACAATTCCAAATACGACCCTGCCCCATTTCCGATTCATGAAGTGTGTACGACGAAGCAGACCAGCCGTAAGGCCAACCAACCCCCAGGCTGTCATTTGCCATGGCGTCCACGGACCCTGTCCCAAGACCATATTGGAGGCAAGCGCGGCCACCGTTCCAATCATCAAACCGCTCTCAGCTCCAAAAACGAAGCCCGACATTATAATGATAAACGTGGTTGGCTGCACACTTGGTATACTTGCAAACGGAATTCGCGCAACCGCCGCAATTGCCGCCAAGACTGCCAGAAGTACGAGCTCTTTTGCTTCCACTTTTCTCTGTTCAAAACGAATAAACAAAAAAACAAGCGAGACAATCACAACCGCAAAGCTGATCGGAAAAAAATAGTCTTCCAACACAAGCGACAACCCCAGGAGGCTGCTAAGCAAAAAAAGAAAAACAAGATGAATTACGAATCTTTTGGCAGGCATTGCCGCACCGCCTCCTCAATGGTCAGAATGCCATGATCGGCAATGTGGCGAAAAAGGCGCTGAACCATTGTAGTATAAAAGAAATTGCCGTTAAAGAAACGCTCGGGAATCTCTTCAGAAGCGATTTTTCCCTGGAACAACATTCCGCAGGCCGTTGCGTATTGAGCAGCAAATTCAATGTCATGAGTGGACATCAAAATAGTCACCCCCGCCTTCTTTAAATCGATTAAAATGGAAGCGAGGTTCTTTTTCGAAACAGGATCAAGACCTTTTGTTGGTTCATCCAGAAGCAACAATGCCGGTTTGCGCAAGAGCAAGCAGGCAAGAGCCGCTTTTTGCAATTCTCCACCACTTAAATCGTAAGGATGGTTATTCATTAAAGCAGAGATTCCAAGCCTTTCCACAAGTTGCTCAGCTTCACTGTAATCCGGAATCCCCCACTGCCCCATCGTTGTTTCTATTTCTTTTCCGACTGTATCGTGAAGGAATAGCAGCTTTGGATTTTGCGGCAAGTAGCCAATCCGTTGAACGATCTCTTTCTTTTTCCAGGCTTTTAATGGCTTGTTTTCGTAAACGATCTTACCGAACTCTGGCTTTTCAATCCCGCAAACCAATTTTAAAAGCGTTGATTTTCCCGATCCATTTCCGCCCATCATCGCATAAATTTCGCCTTTGTTCAGACGGAAATCGAGCCCTTCCAAGACAAATTGGTTCTGCCGGTGGTAGCGAAAAAATACCTCTTGAATTTGCAAAAGAGCTTCCCCTGCTGCTTTTTTTGCTGGCTCAAGCGGATCTGAACGAAGC
>JAKACS010000411.1 GCA_021821235.1 Bacillota bacterium | reverse complement strand
CCGCCACTTCATCCCAAATCGTCACTTGAAAATAGTCAACAATTTTATTAGCAAGCGAACTTTCAATTATTTTGATGCTGGTCATGAGTTTTTCGATGCCATCACACTCTTTTTGATAAACCGAGATTTTATGTTCATTTACTTCTTTAATTCCATGCGCCAAAATTTTAATTAAAGAAATATCACCCGTTTCTGCGAGAAGTTTATAATATAAACCGCTATAATAATCTCCGGCAAGTACGGTTAGTTGCCTGCTTGTCCGGCTGTTCTTTTCGCTTTCGGTAACAGGTGAATTGGAGACAGTTTCATGGGTATCAAGGGCAATTTGGATTAACATAGTAGTTACTGCGTAATTTTTCAGCTGGCTGTACGGCAAGTCAAGCTGATCCATTATCGAAATAAGGAGTAGAAGTTTGTCTTCATCAATATTGGGCGTTTGAATAAATTGAGCCAAGTAGGGATGGGTTACTCTTTGCTCCACCTGCTCCTTTATATCCTTTAACTTTTGTCGAATGTCTTGCAAAATTGATCACCCTTGCTTCCCCAAAGTATCATTTAGAATGAATGTTCCCGAGCAACATCCGATTTTTTTAACTTCCATTCATTTTACTATTATTTTCACTATTCTTTCCACATTAAACAAGGCAGTCACAATTATATCATAAAAGCCTTCTCCTGAGCAGCGATTCACAAAATAAAAACATTTATCAAAATGATAGTTCCCGAACATGTGAAATGAAAACTCGCCAACTGGCGAGCGCGTATCAATCTTTTATTTTTTCCATTCACTGCTTACTTCGCCAAACCGTGTAAAAATTTTCGCGTTTCCACGAATCTTTATCGCTGAAGTATGTTCAGTGAATTGAGCAATCATGACTTCACCTTTATCAAGCTTTTCCGAATGATGAAATCTTGTGTCGGAACCTCTTGTTAAACCGATAACATTGACCCCATCTTCCATGGCTTTAATAACAACATAATCATTGTTTTGTGAGTTTTCCTTCTCCATATTATCCCCCATTCGGTAATTCGTGATTACCCTTTCTTGATAAGGGCGAGAACTTCAGACCGAGCCTCGGCATTTTCTTTAAACAGTCCTCTAACTGCAGTTGTAACCGTAATAGAACCTGGTTTTTTCACCCCGCGCATCGTCATGCACATATGCTCCGCTTCAACCACGACCATGACACCTTGTGGTTCCAGCTTTTCCATTATTGCATTCGCGATCGTTGAAGTAATTCTTTCTTGAAGCTGCGGTCGTTTTGCTACGGCTTCGACCGCCCTTGCCAGTTTGCTTAAGCCTGTAACACGTCCATTGCGCGGAAGATATGCTACATGCGCTTTCCCGAAAAAAGGAACCAAATGATGTTCACACATCGAGTAAAACGGGATATCCTTTACAAGGACAAGTTCCTCATGGTCTTCGCTAAAAATTGTTTCAAAATAGTGCTTCGGGTCATCATTCAACCCGCTAAAAACTTCCTCATACATTTTTGCAACACGTTTTGGAGTATCAAGTAATCCTTCACGATTGGGGTCTTCTCCAATCGCTTCCAATATTAAACGCACCGCATCTTCAATTTGGGTACGATTGACTTCTGTCATTCTACTGCCTCCTAGCCAACATCCATCTAATATAATACATCTTAGCATATCCCTTTAACCTCAAGCAAAATGAAAAACTTTCTTCCGTCCGCCTAATGAAGGGGTAGCCATGTTTTTTCAGCAGATTAAAGTATCTCTGACATTGTCCGATGCTCCAACTGTTAAGGTTTCGTTTAAGTGAAAAGACCATGGAATTTTTCCATGGTCTTCCGGTTAAACGTTCGCTTAAAACAATTAGAATATGTAATTATTTAACTGCATCTTTAAGCGCTTTACCTGGTTTAAATGCTGGAACTTTGCTTGCTCCGATTTCGATCTCCTCGCCAGTTTGAGGATTGCGGCCTTTGCGGGCTGCACGCTCACGGACTTCAAAGTTACCAAAACCGATTAATTGCACTTTATCACCATTTTTTAAAGCATCTAGAATTGAATCAAAAACAGCATCAACTGCTTTTGTAGCATCCTTTTTAGAAAGTTCGCTAGCTTCAGCAACTGCATTAATTAGTTCTGTCTTGTTCATGCCATTCACCTCCTCCCAAAAAAAATTGAATTCATAGTAAATAAGTTTACTTATCTACATTCTTAAACAAATTTGCGTGTTTCTATACGTCATGATGCCGTTTTTGCTTCTAAAAAATAGTTTAAAGGAACGGTTGCCAAACTGCAAATCATTTTTGACGATAACCTTGTAAAATAAAGGTTTTTTAGTGTTATGACGATAATTCTGTTAAAAGATTATCATAATCAATTCCCCATATCAAGAACAATTCAAGAAATTATGGCAATCTTTTCATGGTTGCAATATATTTGTAATATCTTGTCAGTTAAAAGCGGAATTTAGCATAAAAAAAAGGCCCTCTGGGGTAGAGGGTCTGATTATAAAATGATGGCGATTAATCCGCCTGAACCTTCATTGATGATGCGCTCAAGAGTTTCTTTTAATTTATACCTTGCATTCTCCGGCATCAATGACAGTTTTGCCTGAATTCCTTCGCGGACGATGGAACTGAGGCTGCGTCCAAAAATATCTGAATTCCAAATGGATAGTGGATCCTCTTCAAAATCTTGCATTAAATAGCGCACCAGTTCCTCACTCTGTTTTTCTGTGCCGATAATCGGGGCAAATTCAGACTCAACATCGACTTTTATCATATGAATCGATGGAGCCACTGCCCTTAAGCGGACACCAAAGCGGGCACCTTGCCGAATAATTTCCGGCTCCTCCAGGCTCATATCCGCAAGCGATGGCGAAGCGATTCCGTACCCTGTTTGTTTCACCATTTTCAATGCATCCGCGATTTGATCATACTCCGCTTTCGCATGGGCGAAATCTTGCATCAGTTCAAGCAGGTGATCTTTCCCTCTGATTTCGACGCCGACAATTTCTTTCAAAATTTCGTCGTATAACTCGTCAGGTGCGAAAAGATCGATTTCCGCAATCCCTTGCCCCATTTCAATTCCGGCAAGGCCAGCTCTTTCAATGAATTCAAAATCACTAAACTGTTGAACCACTCGATCGACATCTCTTAACCTTTTAATATCTTTAACCGTTTCTTTAACGGCTTCCTGGTAGTTTTCACGGAGCCAATGATTTTCTCGAAGCACCATAACCCAGCTAGGAAGGTTGACGTTGACTTCGAGCACCGGAAACTCATACAACGCCTCCCTTAATACGTTCAATACGTCGCTTTCGCGCATGCTCTCAACACTCATCGAAATAACAGGAATATCGTATTTCTCAGCAAGGCTTGCTCTTAATGATTCCGTATTTGGGTGGTGTGGCTGGGCACTGTTCACAACCATAATAAACGGCTTGCCGACTTCCTTCAGCTCTTCGATAACCCGTTCTTCCGCCTCTAAGTAATTGGCTCGTGGAATTTCTCCAATCGTTCCATCCGTTGTTATCACTACACCGATTGTTGAATGCTCTTGAATCACTTTTCGAGTACCGATTTCTGCTGCTTCATGGAACGGAATCGGCTCTTCATACCATGGAGTGTTGATCATTCTTGGCCCGTTCTCATCTTCGTATCCTTTTGCTCCTGGAACCGTATAGCCGACGCAGTCGACAAGACGAATATTTACTTCAAGACCTTCATCAACATGAATCGTCGTCGCTTGGTTTGGAACAAATTTCGGTTCAGTTGTCATAATTGTTTTGCCTGCAGCGCTTTGCGGCAGTTCATCCTGTGTCCGTGTTCTCTCGGCTTCATTCGTCATATTTGGCAAAACAACCAGTTCCATGAATTTTTTTATGAACGTTGATTTGCCAGTCCGAACCGCACCAACAACGCCTAAGTAAATATCGCCGCCAGTTCGTTCCGCAATATCTTTGAAAATATCTACTTTTTCCAAATGATCCCCTCCCGATCATAGAGTTAGTGGGATAATATTATCCATCTAGGTATTTTTGGACAGTATATATTTATGATGTTGTCCTATGCTGTTATGACATTTTTTCTAAAAATTTATTTACCTCCTTACCGATGCCCACCTATTTATTCAAAAATAAGAGAACACAAAACAAATAACCCTTCTCCTACAATATATTTCTAAGGAAAAGGGTTATGACTTTTTTGATGTGTTAACTT
>JAKACS010000410.1 GCA_021821235.1 Bacillota bacterium | reverse complement strand
TCTGGATGAAGCCTATAACGAGTACGTTGTTGCCGATGACTACTACAATGCGATTGAACTGACCCGTCAGTTTGAAAATCTGATCGTGTTACGGACATTTTCAAAAATTTACGGACTTGCGTCATTGCGGGTTGGATATGGTGTTGCCAATCCAGCTATTATCCGCGCGCTGGAACCTGCGAGAGAACCATTCAACTTAAATACATTAGCCCAGCTCGCAGCATTAAACGCCATTGGCGATCAGGAATTTGTCCAGCACTGCAGAGAAGTGAACCGCCAAGGATTGAATCAATTTTATCAATTTTGTAATGAAAATGAGCTTTCTTACTATCCTTCTCAAGGGAATTTTATCTTAATTGATTTTCAGGTTGATGCAGATGAAGTCTTCCAGTTTTTGCTGCAAAAAGGATATATCGTCCGTTCCGGAAAAGCGCTCGGCTTTCCAACTTCCGTAAGAATAACAGTCGGTTCAGCTGAGCAAAACGAAGGGGTATTAAATGCGATCAGCATGTTTTTCGCAAAAGAGCTTCAGAAATAAAGAGTTGGAAATTGGGGGAAAGCGATTGAATGGCCGTGTTTTTGTTATAGGTTTAGGGTTAATTGGCGGCTCGTTAGCGCTATGCATAAAGAAAGAGCATCCAAATGCTGAAATCATCGGTTACGATATAAGCAGCAAACAAGCAGGTCTCGCAAAAGCGCTTGCTGTGATCGATTCAAGTGTTCAGACCATCGAGGAAGGGGCAGTGATAGCTGATTTAATTATTATTTCAGCACCGGTAAAAGAAACAGCTGAAATTATCAGGCAGCTTGCCGTTTTACCGTTAAAGCAGGATGTGCTTATAACTGATACCGGGAGTACAAAACAAAAAATTGTTGCCCAAGCTAAAAGCTTAAAAGCCCGCAAGATCACTTTTATTGGCGGTCATCCGATGGCTGGTTCGCACAAAAGCGGAATCACAGCAGCAAAACAAATCCTGTTTGAAAATGCATTTTATTTATTGACACCGGAAGATCATGTTCCGAATGAAAAAATTCAATTGCTAAAAAGTTGGCTTGCCGCAACTAAGGCAAAATTTTTAATTCTTCCCCCGGAGCAACATGATTATCTTACTGGAGTTGTCAGCCATTTCCCTCATATTATTGCTGCATCGATTGTCCAGCAAACGGAGAAGCTCGCCCATTCGCAACGTTTAATTCCGCGTTTGACAGCTGGTGGCTTTAGGGATATTACGCGAATTGCTTCCAGCAGTCCGGGAATGTGGCGGGATATTCTGCTTGAAAACAAAGATGTATTATTGGAACTTCTCGGTCAATGGCAAAAGGAAATGGATACAGTAAAATCGTTGTTGGAAGAAGAAAACGGCCAGCAGATTTATCAATATTTTCAAGAAGCAAAGCAGTTTCGCGACGGCCTTCCGGTTCAGGAAAAAGGAGCTATTCCTGCTTTTTATGATCTATTTGTTGACGTCCCTGACTATCCTGGGATCATTTCAGAAATTACCGGCTACTTGGCTAAAGAAGAAATCAGCATTACCAATATTCGTATTTTGGAATCGCGTGAGGAAATTTATGGAGTGCTCGTAATTAGTTTCCAAACCGAAGAAGATCGCTTGCGAGCCGAGAACTGTATTAAAACATATACAAATTACGCAACTTTTATTAGCTGATAATCGCAAGATAGGAAGTGATTTTTTGGAATCATTAAAAATTCAGGCGGGGGCGAAACGTTTGCAAGGTTCGCTCCGCATTCCCGGAGATAAATCGATTTCCCACCGCTCGGTGATGTTCGGAGCCATTGCCCGGGGTCTAACGACGGTTTCAAATTTTCTCCCTGGGGCTGATTGCCTTAGTACAATTGCCTGTTTTCGGCAACTTGGAGTGAGAATCGAAGGAAACGAAAAGGAATTGCACATTTACGGAAACGGCTTTGCCGGGCTTTCTGAACCGGGAGAAATGCTAGATGTCGGCAATTCTGGAACAACGATTCGGCTAATGCTTGGGATTTTGGCGGGAAGAGATTTTTTTGCCGCTTTACAAGGGGATTCTTCGATTGCCCGAAGGCCGATGACGCGGGTTACTAGGCCGTTAAAAGAGATGGGAGCTTTCATAGACGGGCGCAGTGGCGGAGAGTATACACCATTAGCGATTCGCGGCGGCCATTTAAAAGCGATAGATTACCAGCTCCCCGTTGCCAGTGCACAAGTAAAGTCGGCATTGATCTTTGCCGGTCTCCAGGCAAATGGAACAACAACCATTATCGAACCGGCGCAAACGCGTGATCATACGGAACGAATGATCCGCCATTTTGGCGGTGAAATTGTAAAACGGGAAAATGTGATTGCGGTAGAAGGCGGTCAGGAACTAAAGGCCCATGATGTTCAAGTTCCCGGTGATATTTCATCGGCAGCATTTTTTCTCGTGGCCGGAGCAATTATTCCCAATAGCGATATCAAATTGGAAAAGGTGGGTTTGAATCCAACAAGAACAGGGATCCTTGATGTTATGAAGGAAATGGGAGCTCTGTTTGAAATTTATGAAGCGGAAGATGGCAGTTTTGAGCCATATGGTGATATTCTTGTCAAAACATCTGAACTTAAAGGTACGGTAATTGAAGGAGAGATGATTCCGCGTCTGATTGACGAAATTCCGATCATCGCCTTGTTGGCAACGCAGGCAGAAGGAACGACAATCATTAAGGATGCACAGGAACTAAAAGTAAAGGAAACGAATCGGATCGATACCGTTGTCCACGAACTGTCAAAGCTCGGTGCAAAAATCGAAGCAACCGAAGACGGTATGATTATCCATGGCAAAACCTATTTAACGGGCGGAAGGGTATCCAGCCACGGCGACCATCGAATTGGCATGATGCTCTCCATTGCCGCGTTCATTTGTGATGGCGATGTCATCCTCGATAAGCCAGAAGCAATTGCCGTTTCTTACCCTGAATTTTTCAATCACTTAAAAAAATTGCAAGCTTAAAAGCCGGTATCCACGGCTTTTTTTTTAAAAATTGCTTTGCGTTGGTATATTTTCAATTTTTCGACATAGCTTGTCTTAAGAACAGTAAAGGATGGGTTATATGCCGTATATTATTGAAAATGTCTCAATATTAAAAGAGGATGAACTCTGGACGGAACAATCAATCTTAATTGAGGAAAATAAAATTGCAGGACTGCAGAAAAGCTTTAAGCAATACCGACTTATGCGAATGAATGCTGAGCCGTTTATAATGACCCCTTCATATGCCCTTTTAGACACCAATCTTCCGCTAGCCGCTTCTTATCAAACTTTTAAAGCCTATATGATTGAACATTTTTTAGCAAAAGGCTGCACAACGTTATTAACGTATGTTAGCGTTTCTTTCCAATCGGAGCTTATCAAAAAAGTGAACGATGTAAAAACTGCGTTAATCAGCTGTCCAGTTGATTTTCTAATTGGCATACGAGTTCCATTAAAACTTGTTACACCTGAATTGATCCGAATTTGCAAAAAAGAAAGGATTCCAGCCATTTTTGTAGAAGTTATAAACAGTAAAGAACTTGAGGCAATTCCATGGAGCTGGATTCGCGAAGCACTCTTTCCTTACAATTGCCCGCTAATTCCGATTCTTTTGGAAAATAAGCAGAAAAACATAAAAGAAATACAAAAAAAATGGACAGAAATCATGCGAAAGGAAAAAATCCCAGCACTTTATCAAGAAGTCAAAGAAAAAATCCCACTTTCAGCAGCTGTGCTAAATCAGATTGGGGTTTATAATAAAAAATTAAGCTTGAACCATGGGGCAGAGGTTAACTATAATCTATATTTAAAAGACAATGAGATCAAGAATGTTGATACTCGGCAATTATTTCTTTATCATAGTAATAGGCTTGTCATTACTGTCCATAAAGGAAAAGTCATTCGTGCCGGGGAAAAAGTCCAGTTCAAACCTGGAAATGGAGAATTTGTTAAAGTGATTACCCCGGCCTATTTCTCCTTTTCGTCACAGTAAAAGCCTAACAGATTGGTTGTATAGGATTGAGGGGAAAACAGCGATGGAACGGGTAAAAAAAATATTCACATTACTGGAAAACGGTCAACATAAGGAAGCATTAAATGAATATAATGAAGTATTAAAATACGGCATGCCGGATGAGAAATTCCTTCTTGGCGAAGAACTGTTTCAGTTAGGATTTTTGGATGAAGCAAAGGCTTTGTTTGAAAACTTATTGGAATTG
>JAKACS010000409.1 GCA_021821235.1 Bacillota bacterium | reverse complement strand
AATTGTTGAATCATTTTCAGATATATGCGGAACGATCAGGTAGAGAAGCAAACTGCTGACAGTCAATGTTAAAAATATTTTTACCATTGTTTCAGCCTGATCGGCAGTGATCATCGCACCAAGCATTGCTCCCATCATTCCGCCCATTACTCCTGCCATAAAACCTTCTAACCAACCCATTATTCCAAAACCTAAATTACTGATGATCCCGGCAGCCATTCCATTGATGACCGAGATCAATGTGGATAGAAATAAATTTCCACTGAAAACCGTCCCCATTAAAATGCCAACTGTTAAGCCGATATTTGTTCCGAAAGTCATTGGGATCATCATGCTATGAGAATGTTTCAGTTTTTTCCTCAGTATAAAAGAAAGAATGGAGGAAGCTATTATTGTAAAAGAAATCGTTAAGAGTACAAAAGACTGAAAGGAATTCAAATGATCCACCTCCTCTTGATAGCTAAATCATATGATGACACCAACCCGGACATGCATAGAAAATTTACGGGTACATTCATTGAGTACTACAGGAGTGAGGTGACAATGAGCGCAACAAGCCTAAGTTTATCAGCAGAAACTAAAAAGAAGAACCGGGTGGTTTTTGCCCGGTTCTTTTACCTGCTTTGAAAGCAAATGATACTTTGGGCCCCAACAAGCAAGGATAAAATGGAAACATGTAGAAGGACAGCACCTAGACTTAAATGAGTATAGATCAACAGTGCTCCGCTTAATGCTTGAAGGAGAATGAAGAAAATATTAATTTGGCTAATTCGAAAAATATCCTGTCTGGAGGTACGCGTTTTTTTTGCCAGTAGATAGATAGCAATAAACAGGATGATTAAACCAAGAGCAAATGACCGGTGAATGACATCAACCCAGAACGCATTTCCCGCTTCTGCAAAGCTTTCGGTTGGAATCGGAAAGCCGCGGAATGCTCCACCTGCACCTGTTTTGGCTACATAGCCACCAAAATAAATAGCGGCGTATAGGAATACAAAAACAAACCAGGAAAAAAGGGTGAAAGAAGAGGACAACTTTTCTAAACCATGAGTTTTTCTTTCCTCCACGTAAATAACAAATGCTATATTAACCAATGCCGCAAAGGAAATAAGCGCGATGCCCAGATGAGCTGCCAGAAGCATTGGAGAGAGTGGGAGCAAAACGGTTAATGCACCCAATGTTGATTCACCGAGAATTCCCAAAATCGCAAATAACACAAGCCATTTCATTTTTTTGGTTTTATAACGGAACCACGCAATTGCCGAAACAGAAAATAGTAAAATACTTGCAAGTCCGACAACAATGCGATGAGTATACTCGATAACAGAATGATAGTCTGAAAAGTCAGGCAGAAAACTTCCATTGCATAACGGATAACCACGTCCACAGCCTAGTGCAGAATTGGTCATCGTGTCAATAAACCCGATGATATTCACTAGAAAAATTGTTGCGGCCGCAGCAACAGCAAGCCAAAAATAGCGCATCGCGATGCCTCCTATAAGATGCCGGCAACCATAGCCGAAAACATCCCTAGAATATAAAATAAGGAACAAATAAATGTTCGTTTTGCCCAAATAAACTGATTATCCGATTCTTTCCACATTTTCCATGTACAATAGAGGAGGATACTATTAAAAAGAACAGCACTAGCTAAATAGATAAAATTAAATTGTCCGCTTACATACAGGATAACAGAGCTGACAAAAAGCAGTAACATATAAAGTAAACTCTGCAATTTAGTCGATCGTGCCCCTTTTACGACTGGCATCATTGGAATGCCAGCTTTTGTATATTCTTCGTTTTTATACAAAGCAAGAGCCCAAGAATGCGGAGGTGTCCAGAGAAAAACGACCATGAACATTAATAGTGCGGTTAAATTTAAGCTGCCTGTAACCGATGCCCAGCCGATTAAAATGGGAAACGCTCCAGCGCCGCCTCCGATCACAATGTTTAACGGTGTTCGGCGTTTTAACCACATCGTATAGACTACCGCATAATATAGATAACCCGCCGCATTTAGAAAAGCTGTGAGGGGGTTTACAAATGCGAAGGCAATGACAATCGATAAGATTCCAAGGATAATCCCAAATCGTAAAACAGACTGCGGTTCAACCGTACCTGATGGAATGGGGCGTTGTGCCGTTCGTTCCATTATTCCATCAATATCCCGATCATACCACATATTAATAGCAGCAGATCCGCCTGCAGACAAAGAAGCACTTAAAAGCATGAAAAACAGTGTAGAAATGGAGGGAATCCCACTTTCCGCAACAATCGCAGCACAAAGGGAGGTGAATACAAGCATCACCAATATTTTTGGCTTTGTGACTTCAGTATATGCGGCAACGAGTTGAGTCAATTGTTGTAACTGAGAGGGAGATTCCTGACGAACTTCATTTAAAACAGACACAGAACTCAAACTCCTTTTATTAACTTCAGCGCCCAGCGAGTAGGGAACTTCGCTGGGCGCCAATGCTTTCGAAAATTTATTGTACTTGAGAATTAAATGTCATAATCCAAATGGATCCAACAATAATCGTCAAAGCAAAGACAAGTCCTAAGATTAAGGCCATTGCATTGTATCTTGGACCTTCCCCATCACGAATATGCATGAAGAAGAAGAGCTGAATCACAAATTGCAGAGCAGCTGCGATAACAATACTAACCAAGGTTGCCGTTTTCGAGAGTAAATGCTCTAAAACGAGAACGAGCGGAATAATGGTTAACACAATCGAAAGGATGAAGCCGATCAAGTATGCTTTTATTGAACCATGGTGTTCATGCATTTACATCACCCCCATTAAATAAACGATCGTGAAGATGAAAATCCAGACAGCGTCCAAAAAGTGCCAATATAGGCTGATGATCGTAACTTTTCTTTTGGTAACAGCGGTTATGCCTCTTTTGGAAAGTTGAACTATCAATCCGATCATCCAAAGAATCCCAAATGAAACGTGAAGACCGTGTGTACCAACAAGTGAAAAGAAAGAGGTTAGAAAAGCACTTTTCGTAATGGTTGCACCATCAGCAACCATCCGCATGAATTCACTAATTTCGAGACCTACAAACACTGCTCCAAGGGCAATGGTAACAACCAGCCAAGAAATAAGTCCTTTTTTATCATTTTTATGCATTGAGAGAACGGCTAAACCGCTTGTAAATGAACTAATCAATAAAATAAACGTCTCAATCACGAAAGTAGGGATTTCGAATTCTTTTGCCGTAAATCCGCCGTTTGTATGGGTGCGTAAAACTGAATAAGCCGCAAATAATGTCGCAAACAATAAAACGTCGGTAACAAGGAAGATCCAAAAACCTAATATCTTTAATCCTTCCTGATCAACGTGGCCATGATCATGGCCGGAAACATGAGCAGAAGCGCTTTGTTGCATGTTTTATACCCCCTTTAAGCATTCTTTCCAACAGAAATATAACGTCCAAGTGCTTTTTCTGTACTGATCACTTCATCAACCGGGATGTAATAATCGGTGTCATATTGGAAGGAACGAACGAACAGCGTTACCGCTACTCCGATTAAACCGGCAATTCCCATCCAAATCCATTCAAACGTAAAGCCGAAACCGGCAATAAACCAGAATACAGACATGATGAAAGGGACACCCGTATTTTTCGGCATATGAATTGGTTCGTATTGTACGGGCTCTTGTTTAAATGTTCCAGCTTTGACTTCTTCTTTATGGTACCACCAAGCATCGCGGCCTTTTACTTTAGGTAAAAGAGCGAAGTTGTATACTGGCGGCGGAGAAGGTATTGACCACTCCAATGTGCGGCCGTCCCAAGCATCACCAGTCGTATCGCGTTCCCCGTTTTTAATGCTGTAAATAATTTGCCAAGCTTGGAAGACGAAGCCGATACCCATTAAAAAGGCGCCAACAGTTGAAATCAAGTTGAGCGGTGCCCAGCCCATATCCCAACCCATTGATTGGTTGTACGTATAAATTCTTCGTGTCATTCCCATGAAGCCAAGGGCATATTGCGGCATGAATGTTACATAGAAACCAATTTGCCATAGCCAGAATGCCCATTTGCCAAGGCGGTCATTTAATTTGAATCCGAAAAGTTTTGGCCACCAGTAGTAAAGGCCAGCAAGATATCCGAAAACAACACCACCGATTAATACTTGGTGGAAGTGGGCGATTAAGAAATAGCTATTATGGTACTGATAGTCTGCAGGAGCAGCCGCACGCATAACCCCAGTAGCACCGCCGA
>JAKACS010000408.1 GCA_021821235.1 Bacillota bacterium | reverse complement strand
AAATTTACTAATTTCAACACTATTTTTAGGCTTACTTATTTCATTATCAACTGGTGAAGTTGCATTTGCGAAGGTAAAAACTTCTGATTCAGTTGTTTTAAAAGAAAACCAGCAAGTGAACACTGCTAATTCTTCGGACAAAAAATCCGCCAAGGATTACAGTAAATATTTTGAAAGGGTCATTACTGCGCCTTCATTAAAAGATGCAAAAAAACGCGGTAAAGAAGAAGTAAACTATCAAAACGATTTTAAAATCCCTGAGGAATTTCAGGGGATGGGAAATAGCCGCAAATTCTACATTCGCACCTACGGCTGTCAAATGAATGAACATGACACAGAAGTAATGGCAGGCATCTTTATGGCACTTGGATATGAGCCGACCGAAACGGTTGAAGATGCCAATGTGATTCTTTTAAATACATGTGCCATTCGCGAAAATGCCGAAAACAAAGTATTTGGCGAGATTGGTCATTTAAAATCACTCAAAATGGAGAAGCCGGATCTACTGCTTGGTGTGTGCGGATGTATGTCCCAGGAAGAATCTGTCGTCAATAAAATTTTAAAAACGTACCATTATGTTGATATGATTTTTGGTACCCATAATATCCATCGCTTGCCAAATATTTTGCATGAAGCATATTTATCGAAAGAAATGGTTGTCGAGGTTTGGTCAAAGGAAGGAGATGTCATTGAAAACCTTCCGAAAGTTCGCCGCGGTAACATTAAAGCATGGGTTAATATTATGTACGGCTGCGACAAGTTCTGCACATACTGCATCGTTCCGTTCACGCGTGGGAAAGAGCGAAGCCGCAGACCGAAAGAAATTATTCAAGAAGTACGCCAACTGGCAGCCCAAGGTTATCAGGAAATCACTTTACTTGGTCAAAACGTTAATGCTTATGGTAAGGATTTTACAGATATCCAGTACGGACTAGGCGATCTTATGGATGAACTTCGCAAAATTGATATTCCGCGCATTCGCTTTACAACAAGTCATCCGCGTGATTTTGATGACCATCTGATTGAAGTCCTTGCAAAAGGCGGAAATTTAATGAATCACATTCACCTTCCTGTTCAATCAGGTTCAACAGATGTTTTGAAAATTATGGCGCGGAAGTATACAAGAGAGCAATATTTTGAATTGGTTCGTAAAATCAAAGCGGCCATTCCCGACGTGGCGCTAACAACAGATATCATCGTCGGTTATCCGAATGAAACGGAAGAGCAATTTGAAGAAACGCTTTCACTTTATCGAGAAGTTGGCTATGAATCAGCATATACCTTCATTTATTCACCAAGAGAAGGTACACCTGCCGCCCAAATGAAGGATAATGTCCCATTGCAAGTAAAGAAAGAGCGATTGCAGCGCCTAAATAATCTGGTTAATGAACTTTCAGCAGAGGCGATGAAAAAATATCAAGGCCAAATTGTTGAAGTGTTGGTCGAAGGTGAAAGTAAAAACAATTCGGACGTTTTGGCCGGATACACACGAAAAAACAAACTTGTTAATTTTATTGGTCCAAAAACAGCAATTGGCAAAATTGTAAAAGTGAAAATTACCGAAGCAAAAACATGGTCTTTAAATGGGGAAATGATTGAAGAACTTAAACCATTAGAGGTGATGTAAGTTGGCGAAATATACAAAAGATGATATTGTCGCCCGTGCGGAGGAACTGGCGCGGATGGTAGCCAAGACGGAAGAGGTGGATTTTTTCAAACGGGCTGAAGCTCAAATTCATGAAAATAAAAAAGTTCGAACAATGATTGATGAAATTAAGGGACTGCAAAAGCAAGCTGTCAATTTACAACACTACGGTAAGCCAGAAGCTTTGAAAAAAATGGAAGAAAAAATTGAACAAATTGAACTGGAATTGGATGAAATCCCAGTAGTACGGGAATTTAAACAATCACAGCTGGAAGTCAATGAATTGCTCCAGATTATTGCTTCAACGATCTCAAACAGCGTAACCGATGAAATTATCCAATCGACAGGCGGGGATGTGCTGCTTGGTGAGACAGGCGCAAGCTTGAAACACAAAGAAGCCTGCGAATCTGAGCGCGATTATCAATAAAAACAGGCTAATCTTTAGCCTGTTTTTTATTAGATAAATGCTAGTACGTTTTCATCAGAACGAACGCCAATAAGCTGCTCCTCGGAACCCATTTAGCAAGACCCACATAAAATGAACCATGACTAAACTTTTATCCCCTATTACAAAAAATATATCGCACACTAGTCTAAAAATGAGCATAGGATGAAATGAAACTGAATGAGGAGGGTTCGCTCGAAATGGGAGAATACAGAGAGATAATTACAAAAGCCGTCGTTGCGAAAGGACGAAAATTCACCCAGTCCAATCATACGATTTGTCCGGCGCATAATCCAACCAGTATTCTTGGCTGTTGGATTATCAACCATAAATACGAAGCGAAAAAAGTAGGGAAAACGGTTGAGATACATGGCACATATGACATTAACGCTTGGTACTCCTTTAATGATAATACAAAAACAGAGGTAGTTACTGAACGTGTGCCCTACACGGATGTCATTAAGCTGAAGTATCGCGACCACGATTGTCTCGATGATGATGAAATCATCGCCAAAGTTTTGCAACAGCCTAACTGTGTTGAAGCTGTTATTTCTCCGAACGGCAACAAAATCATCGTTCATGTGGAAAGAGAGTTCCTTGTCGAAGTGATTGGCGAAACAAAAGTTTGTGTCGCGATCAATCCGGAAGGCTGCTCGCATGATGACGATGATGAATGGGGATTGGAAGTTGACGACGAAGAATTTGAGGAATTAAATCCTGATTTCTTAGTCGGATCCGAAGAGGAGTAAACAAAACTAGGAAGATTTTGCTTCCTAGTTTTCTTTTTTATCCGCCCTGTGGGAATAGATAGACCTTGTTCAAAGCCAGAGAATAGTATCTCGGGCTCTTATTTTTAGAATAGAAAGTTCAATTTTCAATGTTCGAAACAAGGGTTGAAGGTAATTTAAACATATGAGTAGGCAAAAAACAACGAAAACGCTAGAATGAAAGTATCGATATCATGAAAATGGGAGAAGGGTGTCAAATGAAGCTAAATGAATACATCCAAAATGTGGAAACGGAATTATTAATGCAAATTGATCTCTATTCCGAAAATCCATTTGACCCCATTGTTGTACGCAATCATTCCTCAAATTGGAAGACGATCGGAAATGGTAATTATGCAGCTGTTTTTGTTCATGAAGCAAAACCCGAATGGGTTGTCAAAGTATATGGACGAAAACCAGAAGAACTTCAAAAAGAAGTTGCAGTTTATGAAAAATTAGGAAACCATGAATCATTTTCAAGGCTGTATGCCTATGGTGAGCATTATCTCGTATTAAAAAGGCTGGAAGGGATTACATTATTCAATGCGCTAATAAAAGGAATTGAAATTCCAGAGAGCGTAATTCGGGATGTCGACATTGGATTAGCATATGCCCGTTCTGTAGGCTTGAATCCTTATGACATCCATGGGAAAAACGTTGTGATGAATAATGGAAGAGGCTATATAGTTGATGTTTCTGATTTTTATAAAAGCGGTTATGATAGTAAATGGGATGATTTGAAGAATGCGTACAACTTGATCTACAAGCCTTTCATCCGCAAGTGGCACCCGCCCATCCCGTTTGTTGCTGTTGATGGCATCCGTCGAGGGTACCGCTTTTATAAAAGAGTAAAGCGAAAATTTAAATTTTAAAGGGAAATTTTGTGTAAAGTAGTATAAAATAAAAAAAGTACATAAAAAAAGAATAAAGGTTTATGAAAGAAATTTTTAGCGGCGTTAGCCAACCGATAAAAAATTTCACCATCTCAAAGTGAAATAGATGGCTGAACTCTTTAAAAGATTGCCAACTATTTAACCTCGGAATTTTCTTTATATTCTTAAAAATGGAGTCGTAAAAAAATGAAAAAAATGATTACGGTAAAGGGGATTACAATTGGAGAAGGCATGCCGAAAATTTGCATTCCTTTGACAGGAAGTACACTCGAAGCGCTAAAAGAAGAAGCTGAATGCTTAAAACCCCTTGATTTTGACATAGCTGAATGGAGAGCGGACTTTTTTGAACATATTGATAAAATCGAAAGGGTTTTGGAAGCTTTGGTAGTTCTCAGGACAAGCTTGCCTGATATCCCACTTCTTTTTACTTTCCGTTCAGAAAAAGAAGGCGGCCAAAAGGGGATTACAATTGGAGAAGGCATG
>JAKACS010000407.1 GCA_021821235.1 Bacillota bacterium | reverse complement strand
GAACAATTGAGCCCGTTCCTCTCGCGGATGTGCGAAAAATTCCTCTGGCACAGCCTCTTCAAGAATCATCCCCTGATCCATAAACACAATCCGATCAGCCACTTCTCGGGCAAATCCCATTTCGTGTGTGACAACGACCATTGTCATGCCTTCTTTCGCGAGCGTTTTCATGACTTCTAAAACTTCTCCGATCATTTCGGGGTCGAGTGCGGATGTTGGCTCATCAAAGAGCATGATTTCCGGTTTCATTGCCAGCCCGCGCGCGATGGCAACACGTTGCTGCTGGCCGCCTGACAACTGAGTCGGGTACGCATTTGCCTTTTCTGGAATTCCGACTTTTTGCAAATAAAACTCGGCTGTTTCCCTTGCTTCTTTTTCTGATTTTCCGAGTACCTTCATTGGTGCCAGCGTGATATTTTCCAAAACAGTCTTGTGAGGATACAAGTGGAAGTGTTGGAAAACCATTCCGATATTGCGCCTCAATTTGTTCACATCGGTTTTTTTATCATGGACAGCAAAACCGTTGACCATTAAGGTTCCGTCCGTAATCGTTTCAAGCTGGTTAATGCAGCGGAGCATCGTACTTTTTCCTGAACCCGATGGCCCGATGACAACGACCACTTCCCCTTGATTGATTGTAAGATTAATATTTCTTAACACATGAAAATCACCGAAATACTTATTAACTTGATTAAAAACAATCATGCTAAGCCCCCTATCTATATAAAAAAACTTATGTATATAATATTAGCAAAATTATATTATACAATTATCAATTTTCTGAAATATATTACAATTGATTATAAACGATATCGACATCATCGGTCAAACCAATCGATTTCCTATTTTACAAAAATACAAAAGATATCCTGGTTGCGCTCTACGTTCTCTAGGAATAGCAAAAATAAAAAACCGCTCAGCTTGTTGATTCCAGCTGAACGGTTTCTTTGGTGTATCGATCATCCATTTATTCCACATAAATCATTTTCTTCGTCATTCCGCCATCAATGGTTAGGTTTGTCCCTGTTACAAAGTCATTTTCTATTGCAGTTAAAAACAGGCAGGCACGGGCGATATCCTCTGGTTTGCCCACCCGCTTGGATGGATGCTGCTCATGATCCGCTTTTGTCAGTTTAGAAAAATCGCCCGTTTCAATCCAACCCGGCGAAATCGAATTGACAGTAATGCGGTCATCACTTAAGGATACAGCCAGCGCATGAGTCAATGCCACAATCCCACCCTTTGTTGCGGAATAAGACTCGGTATTCGGCTCAGACATAAACGCTCTTGTCGACGCAATATTGACAATCGCGCCGCCGGTTTCATTTTCGCGCATGTATTTCGCTGCTTCACGTGAACAAAGGAAGACACTGCGCAAATTCGTCTGGATTATGTCATCCCATTCTGCTACTGACAATTCGTACGGCGACTTCCAAATCATTTTTCCAGCATTATTGATCAAAATATCAATACGCCCGTAAGCTGCTTTCGCCTGCTTCATCAAGGCAATGATGTCTTCCTCCGAACGCACGTCTGTTTTACTAAACAATGCCTCACCGCCCGCTTCCTTGATACGGCTGACGGTATTTTTTCCAGTTGTCTCATCCATATCTGCGGCTACAACCTTTGCGCCCGTTTTGGCGAAGGCGCTGGCAACTGCTTTGCCAATTCCGTTTGCTGCTCCTGTTACAATCACTACTTTGCTTGAAAAGCCCAACTTTTTGCCACCTTTCATCCTAAAAAATCATTTACAGTCTGCATGACAAATCGATTGTTACTTTCGACCAGAAGTTAGAGAAGGAGTCCTTGCAGTTTCCTAAGACCGCTTCTGCCGGATCTTACAATTGCTTCAAAATCTTCGTCTGAATATTGCGGATCACGTCACCTCTGCTGATCACTCCAACAACCCGATGATTTTGATCAACAACAGGGAGTTTTTTGAAATGATGTTTTGCCAATATCGTCATAACTTGTTCCATATCATCATCAGGGGATACGGTAACAATCCCGCTTCTTTTGGCGATTTTCGAAACTTCTAATTCAACCATTTCATTTAGCAAGTTTTCCAATTCCTGTTTTTCTACATACATAATAAATGCAAAGAAATCATAGATTTGCAAGTCACGAGGCTTGATCGCCCGCAATACATCTCCGTCCGTTACCATTCCAAGCAATTTGCCTGTTTCATCTACAACAGGCAATCCGCCAATTTTCTTTTCGACAAACGTATTCATCACGTCTTTTATAGGGTCGTTTGGCCGAGCGGAAATTACATCTTTTATCATAAACTCTTTTACTTTCATGCCTGTCGCCTCTTTCGCAGAATTTTCTACTCTGTCTTTATTATATCGAAAAAAAGTCCCATTCTTTTTACAATTTGGTGTATTTTCGTCTAATCGTTTACTTTTTCCTTTTCCATTCCTTTATAACCCAAATCAAAAGAATGATCCCAACAATCATAATCGCAATCCAAAATGTCTGATTTAACCAAAAGAACATATGGTGAAACATCGTTTGTCTCCCCATCATCATTCCCATTGAGCTTGGTGGAAACCACATCATTCTTAGTACGAACATCAATGAAGAAACGCAGAGAACCAGTAACAAAACAAAAAAGATACTAAGGAACAATCGTTTCATCATTTTCACCTATTCCACTTTATATCCAATGCCCCAGACGGTTTTCACAAACGATTTCTCAATTCCGAAGGCATGGAGCTTTTCTCTAAGATTTTTGATATGCGAGTCAACTGTCCGATCATCGCCGGTAAATTCCATCCCCCAAATCAGTTCAACCAACTGTTCCCGGGAAAAAACTTTCCCCCGGTGGCTGAGAAACATTTCCAACAGGTCAAACTCTGTTTGTGTTAAATTGATCATCTGTCCCTCGAACATTACCGTTCGCTCCGATAAATTCAAAGTAATTCCTTTATATTTCAACCACTCATCTGAATCATTTGTTTTTTTCGCCCTTCTTAACAGTGCCTTGACTCGAACGATTAATTCCGCTGCATCAAACGGCTTGACAAGATAATCATCTGCACCAGTCGACAAACCTTGCACCTTGTCTTCAATTGCCCCTTTTGCCGTCAGCAAAATAATCGGAAGATCGGAGACCTTTCGCACTTGCTCAATCGTTTCCCAGCCATCCATTAGCGGCATCATGACATCTAAAATCATCAAATCATAATCATTCTTTAAAATTTTCTGATATGCCTCGCTCCCGTCGACCGCTTCCTCGACTTGGTAATTCTCCTGCTGGAGATAGATCTTTAGCAGCTGCCGCATCTCTTTTTCATCATCGACAACAAGAATTTTCATCATTTCATTTTCCTCCCCTGGTGGGCGACTTTCCGCGGTTTTTGTAAAAAAAGCGTAAAGGTTGTTCCCGTATTTTCTGTACTGCTAACCTCGATTCGGCCATTGTGTGCTTCGATGATTTGTTTAACAATATACAATCCAAGCCCTGTTCCGCCGGTTTTGCGTGTTCGAGATTTGTCTACCCGATAAAAACGATCCCATATTTTTGACAGATCCTGACTTGGAATCCCAATGCCTGTATCGCTGATTTCAATCCCGATCCATTCTTTTTGGGTAAACGTTCGGATCGTTACCACACCATGTTCGGTATATTTTACGGCATTTTCAATCAGATTATATAAAACTTGCTCCATCCGATGGGCATCAATGATCAATTTCGGAATCTTTTCTTGCAAATGGGCAGTGAGTTTAAGTCCCTTTTCGGCAGCAGCAGGTTTAAATATTTCAATGACTTTTTCTAGCAGGGATTGTACGTCTGTATCCTCTTTATGCAAAATAAACTCACCAACCTGAAGCTTGCTCATTTCGAACAAATCATCCACAAGAAATGCGACCCGTTTTGCTTCATTATGAATAATTTGCAAATATTCCTTTTGTTCTGTTTCACTTTTAATGATTCCCTTGTTCAGAATATCACTGTATCCCTTAATATACGTCAGCGGTGTGCGCAGTTCATGTGAAACGGCGTTTAAAAATTCATTTCTTGTATCTTCGTACGATTGTAATTTTTCTCCCAATTGTTGAATAGAATTGGCAAGCTGGGCGATCTCATCGTTCCCTTTTGCCGGAATTTGCTGCTGATACTTTCCGAGAGCCATACGGTTCGTTGCATCTTTCATAATCAACAACGGATTGGTCAATCTTCGTGAGAGAATGCCAATTAAGCCTAACGCAATAAAAATGGTTCCGAAGCTTG
>JAKACS010000406.1 GCA_021821235.1 Bacillota bacterium | reverse complement strand
GCCTCATGAAATTCGGCCGTCACCCGAAGAGTATAGCCATATTTTGTTGGATCCATCGCATGCTTTACGAGCGTATCAACGACATAGGAAGGCGGTGGAAAATCCGGGCTCCCTACACTTAAATCAATGACATCCATCCCCCTTTTGATGGCATCACGTTTACGATCAGCCACCTCTTGAAAAATACTTGCTGTCATACTTTGAACTTTGTTGGAAGCAACAAGATTCATGGTCATCCCCTCCGCTCGCTTGTTTTCAAAATAGTAAAAAACTAATTTTCCAATAGTAAAAATATAGATCTTCTCGAATGAAAAGTAAAACAATTTTGGATTATAATTTTATAATGAAAAGGAGGTGCTCGAAATGACAAATATCCGCGAAATTGCCAAACAGGCAGGAGTATCCATTACAACTGTATCACGCGTTATCAACAATCATCGATATGTCAGCGAAGAGATTTTTCACCGCTACCTATCTTTGGCAGAAAAACCTTCGGCCTTCCTTGTAACGAATGACCAAGTTGCCGCCGGATTTGTCTCAGAAGCACACAAACATGGAATTAAAGTACCACAGGAAATCGCAGTCTTGAGCTTCGATAACCACCCAATTGCTGAAATGCTTGGAATCTCATCCATTGAAATCCCGACTAAAGAAATGGGTGAGAAAGCCTTTTTCGTTCTTTTTCAATTATTAAATGAAGAAAAAATAGCAACAACAAAATGGGTGATTCCGTATATATTATATGAACGCGGATCAATCTAAAGGTCCGCCATAAATGACGGACCTCGAGACTCGCATGTTTACATTGCCTCTTCTAATTTGCAGACAAGGCTACCGCGATCTTCAATCTGCAGCAATTTCGCTTGCATCTGCGGGAAAGCACGTTGCAGTTCCTGCGCCAGCCGCTTTCCTTGGCCCTCTTCGGCAAAACAAAGCAGGGTCGGCCCCGCTCCACTTAACGCGACTCCAAAAGCCCCTCCGTGCAGTGCACCTCTTTCAGCTTCTTGATAAAATGGAATCAAAGGCTTTCGGTATGGTTGGTGAAAGTGATCAAGCCGCATCATTTTCCCAGCAGTCGCCCAATTTTCGGACAGCAGTGCAGCGACCAGCAAATTGGCCGTTGCTGAAGCTTGAACTGCTTTGCTATACGAGAAAACATCCGGAAGCACTTTTCGCGATTCTTTCGTCAGCAAAATTTCCCGCGGAATCAGCGCTACCAGCTCAAATTGCAAATTAGAAAACGAGAGAAGATCGACTTGCTCCTGCTGATAGCAGCCGACAACAAGGCCTCCATACAAAGAAGCCCCAACATTGTCCGGATGCCCTTCCATTTCGGTGGCAATCTCCAGTTTTTCCTGCTTCGTTAACCCGAGTCCAGCTGCCAAATCGGCCAGCTCAATTCCGGCAATAATCGCAGCAGCACTGGAACCAAGCCCCCTGGCGAGCGGAATTTCACTGTCCATTTTCACTTTACACGGTTGCAGGTTTCCCCCGAATTTATTAGCCGTTTTTTGAGCAACTTGACAGATGAAATGGTCTTCACCGATAGGTAATTGGTTTAGCTCTTCATTTTCTGTATGAAAGCTCCATTCCGCCGCTTGTTCTATCTCCAATGATAAAAATAAGTCCACCGCTATGCCAATGGAATCAAATCCCGGGCCAAGATTGGCGCTGCTTGCCGGAACTTTGATCATGTAGCGCTCATTTGGAATCATTTCATGACAACTCCCCTGATATGCTCTGCTACTGCCTCCTCATCGTTTGGCAGCTGCACCGGTTTGATCAAACTTGTATTGATGGCTGTGTCAGGATCTTTTAAGCCGTTTCCAGTCAAAACAGCAACAATACGGCTGCCTTTTGCAATTTTTCCTTTTTGCAGGCTTTTAAACACACCGGCGAGCGATGCACAAGAGGCAGGTTCTGCAAAAACGCCTTCTTCTGAAGCCAATTTTTTATATGCGGCTAAAATCTCTTCGTCACTGACTTCATCAAACAAGCCTTCCGATTCATTCACCGCATTGACAGCAAGATTCCAGCTGGCCGGATTTCCAATTCGAATGGCTGTGGCAATCGTCTCCGGATTTTCAAAAACGCGGTTGTGAACAAGGGCAGCTGCACCCGAAGCCTCAAATCCGTACATTTTCGGAAGTTCCGTGCCCTTTTTCTGTGCGTATTCTTTGAACCCTTTCCAATAGGCACTGATATTGCCGGCATTTCCAACCGGTATGGACAGTATATCCGGTGCATTCCCCAATTGATCGCAAACCTCAAACGCCGCTGTTTTCTGCCCTTCGAGCCTAAATGGATTGACCGAATTGACTAGTGTAACCGGCTCTTCTTCGCTAATTTTCCGCACCATTTTCAGCGCCTGGTCAAAGTTTCCGTCAATGGAAATGATTTCCGCCCCATACATCATCGCCTGTGCCAACTTCCCGAGGGCAATTTTTCCATTTGGAATAACAATAATACAGTTTAAGCCGGCACGGGCTGCATAAGCAGCAGCCGATGCCGATGTGTTTCCTGTTGAGGCACAAATAACGGTATTGCTACCTTGTTCGACCGCTTTGGCAACGGCCATTACCATGCCGCGGTCTTTAAACGAACCGGTCGGGTTGGCTCCTTCCACTTTCACAAACAGTTCGACACCCAATTGCTCTGAAATACGTTCCAGCCTAATGAGCGGTGTATTTCCTTCATTTAATGTCAGCATTGGTGTTTGATTATTTACCGGTAAAAACTCTTTATACGCTTCAATTAATCCTGGCCATCTCATAATGAATTCCCCTCGACTCGATATGAACTTTTGATTTGTTTGACTGCATGCATATCATTTAACTGCTGTAAAATTTGTTCGTAGTTTGTAAGTGATGCGTGATGGGTGACAAGTACAATTTCGGCTACCTCATTTTTCTTCACCGGAAGCTGTAAGATTTTTTCAAAGCTAACTCCAAACTCGGCAAACACTGCAGTAATATCGGCAAACACCCCGACTTCATCTTGCACATGAAGGCGAATGAAGTATTTTGCAAATTTTTCAGACGGGTCCTTTAAATGCTTTGGAAATTGCGGGGTTACCGCACTGCGTCCGTTTACACCAAGACGCAAATTTTTCATAATTCCGACTAAATCTGAAACAACAGCCGTAGCCGTTGGCAGACTGCCGGCGCCCGGGCCGTAAAACATCGTCTCTCCGACGGCCTCCCCGTAAACATAAACGGCATTGTACTCATTTTGAACAGAGGCGAGCGGATGGGTGTCAGGTAAAAATGTCGGCTGGACGCTTACTTCCACTTTTTCGCCTTCGCGATGCGCGTAGCCGATCAACTTCATTGTATAACCAAGCTGCCTGCCATAGCGCAAGTCTTCTTCGGTAATTTGGGAAATTCCGTTGACACCAACATCATCGAGGTCTATTTTCATTGAGAATCCTAAAGTTGCGAGGATCGCCATTTTTCTTGCTGCATCCAATCCTTCAACATCAGATGTCGGATCCGTTTCCGCAAAGCCAAGCTCCTGCGCTTCTTTCAGCACCTGTTGATAGGCACGCCCCTCCATATTCATTTTTGTTAAAATATAATTGGTTGTACCGTTGACAATCCCCATCATTTTTGTGATCCGGTCGGATGCCAGACCATCTGCAAGTCCTCTTAAAATCGGAATTCCACCGGCAACGCTTGCTTCATAAAACAAATCACAGCCGTTTTCCGATGCTGTAGTCAGCAGCTCTGAACCATGAAGAGCCATTAAATCCTTATTCGCGGTAACGATGTGTTTTCCTTCTTTTAATGCATTTAACAGCAAATCCTTCGTTTCCTCAACACCGCCCATTACCTCAATGACAACATCGATTTCCGGATCGTACAAAATCTCTTCCGGATTCGTTGTCAGCAAATCTTGATCAAGATCGACCGACCGCGGTTTCGATACATCTTTTACAAGGATTTTTTTGATCACAACCGGGCAGCCAACCTGGTGCATTAATTTATCTTGATGGCTTTCGATAATGCGTACTACTCCAGTCCCAACTGTACCTAAGCCAAATAATCCAATGGAAATTGCCTCCATCGTATCCCTCCTCACAATTGTCTGTTTTGCGCGAACAATTGTATTTTCATAGTAGACATTATAAAACGGCCAATCATTTTTTACAATAGTTAAAAATTACATAAAAACCGTTGTAATCGCTTACCCGCTTGCCGCTCTTGAGTTCACTTTTTTTGAAAATTATTGCTAAAAAAAA
>JAKACS010000405.1 GCA_021821235.1 Bacillota bacterium | reverse complement strand
AAGTCTGGCAAACATATTTTTACCGAGAAGGTGCTTGCATTTACTGTGAATGCGTGCAAGGAAATTTATGAAGCTGTTGAAAAATATCAAGTGAAACTGATGGTCTCGTTGCCAAGGCTGATGGAAGCATATTTTTTATACGATCACGAAGCCATCCAAAATGGGCTTGTTGGCAGAATCAATACAATCAGATGTAAGGTTGCCCATGATGGGGCGCTGGCTTCCGACAATCACCCGAATGGCTGGCTGCCGGCATCGTTTTTTGATGAACGTTTGTGCGGCGGTGGAGCCTTTATCGATTTTGGGGCTCATCCTATTTATTTGACCAATCGTTTGGGCGGCGAGGTAAAGCATGTTTCAGCCAATTTAAGTAAATTTGAAAGTAACGGGGTAGATGATCATGCTGTTGTTATCGTTGAGTATGAATCCGGCGCATTGGGCATTTTGGAAGCATCGTTTGTCACAAGAAAATCCCCATTTATTCTCGAAGTTTTTGGCACGGAGGGCACGATTTTGGTTGAAGACAGCCATGTGAAAATCAGAAGTACAAAGGTGAATGATGGTCAATGGCTTGAGCCGGAGCTGCCTGAAAAAAGGCCAATGGCATTTACGCAGTGGGTAGAGTCTATTTTAAGCGAAAAAGTGCCTGATATTAAAAAAGAAGACGTGATCCGGTTAACGGAGCTGAATGAATTAGCAATGAAATCGCATCAACAAGGAAGGCGAATTTTTAGAAATGATATGGCGTCGCCTGAAAAATAAAGCGTAAAAGATATTTTTTAAAAAGAGGACTATTCCTTTTACATAAGGAGTAGTCCATCAATATCAATGATTTCTATTTTTTTATTTGACTTTTGCTTAATAAATCCTTGCTCTTCGAATTGCGCGAACTTCCGACTAATGGTTTCCGGAGTTGTTCCAAGGTAAGATGCCAAATCCTTTTTACTCATTGGCAATATGATTTCGTTTGACAAAGGATCAGTCATACATTCTGCTAAAAAGAGCGCAATCCTCGTTTCCACGCTTTCTGTAGCAAAGCGCGTTGTTTGCTTCTCGGATTCATCGAGTCTATTGGAAAATTCAGTTAGAATTTTTAGCGAAATAGCTGGGAACTTATACAAAAGTGTCTGCAAGTCACTCCGTTTGATCATGCAAACTTGAGAATCCTCCATTGTTTGCGCAAATGCTTCATGAACGGTATCTTTAAATAAGGCAAGTTCTCCTGTATAGGAACCCGGAGTTAAAATCCGAACTAACTGTTCCTTTCCCGATTCTGATATTCGGTAAATCCTAATTTTTCCTTTGCTCACAATATATAGGGTCTCTGCACTATCCCCGGCATGATAGAGAAATTCGCCTTTTTTGTATGTGGCTGAATAAACCATTTCCATCACTTCTGCCAGCTGCTCATTTTCCAAATGATTAAAAATTGGTACAAGAGAAACACAAGATGAGGTGTGGCTTTCCGAATGGTTGTGGTGGCAGAGCTGACATTCTTTTGTTTCCATTCCATTCACTCCCTAATAATAGCGCTCGCCTTGGCTCCCGCAGTAGCGCGTTCAACTCTATTATACTTTTATAACCTGTAATTTGGCTTTTAAATTTCGCTTTTTAAGTTGGAATTGTCTTAATCTCATTGCGTTTAAAATGACGATCAAGACACTGGCCTCATGAATAAACATGCCTGAAGCTAAATGGACCGCATTGTTTAATACGCCAACTAATAAAGCGAACACAATAAAGACGGCAAAGTATGTGTTTTGTTTCATATTGCGAATCGTTGCTTTTGAAAGTGAGTATGCGTGTGACAATTGACGAAGCTTATCCCCCATTAAGACAACGTCAGCTGTTTCCATAGAAATATCTGTGCCGCCTTCTCCCATCGCCAGCCCGATATCGGCCGTAGCAATTGCCGGGGCATCATTAATCCCATCTCCTGCCATTGCCACAAAATAGCCTGCTTCTTTTTGCTTTTTTACATATTGTACCTTATCGGCAGGTAATAATTCGGCATAAAACTCATCTAAACCGAGTTTTCTTGCAACAGTTTCTGCAGTGTAGTGGTTATCACCAGTGAGCATAATCATTTTCTTGATACCATTTGTTCTCATTTCGGTAAGTGCTTCCAAAGCATCATCGCGGATTTGGTCGGCAACTGAAAAGATACCCGCTATTTTTCCATTGACCGCTGCATAAAAGGCTGTGTTCCCTAACTTTTCACGCAGAACTGCATAATCAGCTGCCTCTTGTGGAATGGGGATCTGTTCTGTTTCCATTAACTTGCGATTTCCGACAACAACTTGATCGTTGTCCACTGTTGCGCGGACCCCATTTCCTTTTATAATTTTTCCGTTTATAAGTTCCCCATGAAGATCGATTTTCCTTGCTTGTGCTTCTTTAACAATAACTTGGCCAAGAGGATGCTCCGAGATTGTTTCGGCCAGAGCAACAAGCCTGAGTAAGCTATTTGTTTCAAAGTTTGTAACTAGTTTGATATCAGTTACTTCCGGTTTTCCTTTCGTTAGTGTGCCTGTTTTGTCAAAGACGAGTGCATCCACTTTTGAAAATCGGTCCATTGCCTCACCGCCTTTAACTAGAACCCCATTTTTTGCACCGTTGCCAATCCCTGCCACTGTGGAAACAGGGGCACCGATCACTAAAGCACCAGGGCAAGCAATAACTAAAAAGGTAATCGCAGTACGAAGGTCTTTTGTAAAGAAAAAGACGAGAATCGCTAAGATGATCACTGCCGGTGTATAAACTTTTGAAAATTGATTGAGAAATTTTTCTGTTTTCGATTTGGCTAGTTGGGCTTCTTCCACTAATTCAATGATTTTGGAAAAAGTCGTATCTTCCCCAACTTTTTCAGCAATGATTTCGATATAGCCGTTATCAACGATCGTGCCACTGAAAACTTTGTCATTCACAGCTTTTGAGACAGGCGTTGCTTCACCGGTTATAGTTGCTTCATTTATGACGGCTTGCCCGGCTGTAATTTCCCCATCCACGGGAATTTTTCCGCCAGAGCGGATGAGCACTCGATCGCCATTGGTGACTTCTTCTACTGGAAGAGTGGAAGTTTGTCCATCCCGGATTACAACAGCATCTTGTGGAGCCATCTCAATTAAACTTTTTAAGGATGAACGCGTTTTTTCAAGTGTTCTACCTTCCAAATAATCACCAAACAGGAACAGGAAAGCGACAATCGCTGATTCCGTATATTCTTGTATATAAACCGCTCCAATAATTGCGATAAGCACTAATAAGTCAATGCTGAACAATTTCAATTTGATTGCTTGCCACGCCTTCACTAGTATCGGTATACTAGCAAAGCTGGTGGCAAGCAGAAGCGTCATTTCGTTTAGTTCACTCTTGCCAATTCCTTTGAAAAAAATCCCAAGCACAATAAGCATAAAGGAAATTGCGATGATCGGCTGCCGAATTCGATTGAACGCAAGGGTCATTTTCATCCCACCTTCGTAATAGAATTTTTTTAAAAGAAGGCTTACAACCATATTTGTGCTTGTTTCAAAAACCTGGTAATAAGCCTTGTTTCGGTTCAGGTTGGTTCATTGCAATAAACAACTTCTGAAAGAATTTTATATCCCTCCATCTGCTTGAGTGCTTTCTGGGCTTCCTGTTTTGTCTCAAATTCAAATTGCACGGTATTTTCTTTTGAAAACAATGTGATGATCCACATGGAAATTCCTCCAAATTGATTAGGTTTTTTGGTGAATTGTTCCTTTTAGTGCATCTGATTGTACGTTGCTGGCGATCATGAAACTTTTGCAGAGAGAACTTCGTATCCTAATTTTTTGATCATATTTTCTAATTGATTTGCTTCAATTTTTGTGTCGTCATATTCTGTTTTTACCTTGCTTAGGTTATAGAAAACAACCGCTGTACTTACTCCCGTCGTTTTATTGAGAACTGCCTCAATTTTATTAATACAAGACGGACATGTTAATGGTTCTAATTGGAATACCGCTTTTGCCATTTTAAAAGCCTCCTTTTCGTTTATGTCCTTATCTTAAGCCATCTTTTGTCAGAAAAAATTGATGGGAATCAAGATCGGCCTAAAAATTTTTTAATGGCCCTTAATTCGCGGAATGAGTTAAATCAGAAGGGACAAATTACCTGGTGATTTGTCCCGATTTTGTGTTATAGTAATAAATAACTGTATTCAGATTACTTTTAAAAACATAAGGAGTGACCAGAGTGAAAAAATTTGGAATATTTAGTTT
>JAKACS010000404.1 GCA_021821235.1 Bacillota bacterium | reverse complement strand
TCAAGTGCTCGAATCGGCTGCTATTTCAGGAAAACCGTTTTCAAGATTTAACGAAATTGAAACATATCTTGACCGTTTAGAGGAAAAAGTAAATCAATCCTATTTGCGTAGCACGATCGACGGACGAATTGCCCAGCTTGAAAAGGAAATGCAATTTGACGAAAAAAGCAAGTCCATATCGTAGATGAAACATGGTATTCTAATAAAGGGCGTAGTTTTCTACGCCTTTTGAATGGATGAAATGAGGGAGGGAAGGGCCGATGTTTAAAAATCTAAAGCACGATTATATAAGCTGGCTGATTTTGCTTGGCAGCATGATTCTGTTACTTGAAGTTTTCTTTTTTAACAGAGGTCTGATCTTCTCTCTTTTTATTTCCGCAGGAATGATTTATTTAGGAAAACGAAAAGCGCGAAAAAAGAAGGGCAAACTCCTCTTCTGGGGCGGGATTTTTTTCTTCTTCGCCAGTCTCTTCAATATGCTGACCTTTAAATTTTTCTTAGTTGCCGTCATGATTCATTTTATTATTCAGTATGGCAACTCAAAGAAAAAGCCACATAAAATTACACCTGTTCTGGTTGAGCCGCAATCACAATCGGAAACAATGATAACGAGTAAACCGCTGTTTGAAAATGTTCTCATTGGCCAGCAGAAAACACCAAACCATGTGTATGAATGGAATGATGTCAATATTTTGGCTTTTATTGGCGATACGATGATTGATCTGAGCTACACGGTATTTCCTAAAGGGGAAACAGTTATTTTGATCCGCAATCTAATCGGAAACATTCGCATCCTTATTCCTTATGAAATGGAAGTCAGCTTGAATCATTCCGTTATGGTCGGCTCTACCGATTTATTTGATTTTCATGATGTGAAAAAATTCAATCAAGTTTATCATGTGAAAACGCCTGGTTATGATCAAGCAGATCAAAAGGTTAAGATTCTCACCTCGCTGATTGTTGGAAATATTGAGGTGAGCCGAATATGAATACGATTCAGCGGCAAATTGTCTGGGGGGCAAGCTTTGCCTTTTTGCTTATCATCCTTTTTTCAGCCATTTTTTTCATTGTTTTTCCATTAGCAAATTGGGCTGATCTATGGGATCGTCAATTTTGGGATATTCCGTTTGCTATTTTTATTCCAGCCGCGAGCCTTGCAGTTGGAAGTGTAGCAGGTGCTATTTCAGGGTATTTTTGGAAAAAACAGATATCTTTTGTTGAACAATCCCTTCGAGAGCTGGAAGAGGGCGCCCAAATCGACTTGAAAGAGGCTTCCCCCTTGCAAGAAGTTCAATCGATTGCCAATCGATTGGAAAAAGTCAGCAGGCAAATGGCCGAACAGGCAAAACGATCCCAACGCCTAGCGACAGAGAAGGTGCAAGATCAGGAGGCCAGAATTCAAGAAGTCATTTCACAGGAACGAAACCGCCTTGCCAGGGAGTTGCATGATTCCGTGAGCCAGCAGCTTTTTGCGGCATCAATGATGATGTCGGCGATTAATGAAACCCCGCGAAGCCCTGATGAACCGCTTGCCAAGCAATTAAAAATGGTCGAAGCCATGATTCACCAGTCACAGCTTGAAATGCGTGCCTTGTTGCTTCATCTAAGGCCGATTGCCTTGAAAAATAAATCACTTCAGGAAGGCATTGACGAGCTGCTACGTGAATTGGCTGCAAAAGTTTCCATGAACATCACGTGGAAAGTGGAAGATTTTTCGCTTGATAAGGGAGTTGAAGACCATTTATTCCGGATTTTGCAGGAATCTGTGTCGAATACGTTAAGGCATTCAAAGGCCGAAAAGCTAGAGGTGCTATTAATTAAGCGAAATGACCTTGTCATTTTGCGGGTGGCGGATGACGGAGTTGGTTTCGAGCCAGAAGAAACGAAAGCTGGCGCCTACGGATTACAAAATATGCAGGAACGAGCGCTTGAAATTGGCGGTACACTGAAAATCATTAGTGTGAAAAACAAAGGAACCCGTATGGAAGTAAAGGTTCCGCTCGTTAAGAATGGGGATGGTGCAAAATGATTCGTGTCGTATTGGTTGATGATCATGAAATGGTAAGAATCGGTGTTTCCGCTTATTTATCGGCCCAGCCTGACATTGAAGTGGCTGGGGAAGCAAGCGATGGGGCAAAAGGAGTCGAACTGACCCTTGAGCTTCGTCCGGATATTATTTTAATGGATCTGGTTATGGACGGAATGGATGGGATTGAAGCGACAAAGAGGATCATTGACGAATGGCCTGAGGCGAAAATTATTATTGTCACAAGCTTTTTGGATGATGAAAAAGTGTATCCGGCGCTTGAAGCTGGCGCAACAAGCTATATTTTGAAGACTTCCAAGGCGAGCGAAATTGCCGAAGCGATCCGCGCTACATACAAGGGTCAATCAGTTCTTGAGCCAGAGGTGACTGGAAAAATGATGCGAAAAATGCGCCAGCAAACACAGCACCTCCCCCATGACGAACTGACAAGCCGTGAATTGGAAATTTTATTGTTAATGGCAGAGGGCAAATCCAACCAAGACATCGCCGATGAGCTTTTCATCGCCTTAAAAACAGTGAAAACCCATGTGAGCAATATTTTAAGCAAGCTCCAAGTTCAGGATCGAACCCAGGCAGTCATCTATGCATTTAAACATTCCTTAATCAAATAATAGGGTGTAGCCTTCAGCAAATGCATGGGGGGCTGTTTGTTTAACGTATTGCACGATCCATTCCAAAGTTAAAATTCCCCTACTAATTGATGGACTTGTCTCATACCTTTATAAAGTAAGCTTTAGTCAAAGGAGATTTGGTCCAATTGGCAATTTTTTACCGAGGTGTGTTATATCTAGCCATTTCCTCATTTATAGGTGAGAGTATCGAGTTTTTAGTAAATATGATTCTGGCAAGGGAATTGGGGAAGCATGGGCTCGGTCTGTATATGTCGATTCTTCCATCCGTCTTTTTGATTATCTTGCTCTCAAGTTTTGAATTGCATGTTTCGATTTCGAAGCTGATTGCCGAAAAAGACAACAAATTCCATCGCACGATTTTACACCATGCCATTGTGATCGCGATTGTCTTTACATCATTGCTTTTGTTGCTCGCAACCGCCATTCTGCCATTTGTGCCCGTTTTTGATTCGTATCATCCCTACACAAGATGGGTTGTCATCATTCTCATCCCGGTTATGACCTTTACGTCTGTCGCCAGGGGATATTTTATGGGCAGGCATCAAATGGGAAGAATTGCATTTTCAACTTTTTTAAGAAAAACGTTTCAGCTGTCGGTTCTGTTCCTGCTTTTTCGCTTTTTCAAACTTCAAACGGAAGCGGCCGTTTTTGTTTCCATTAGTACATTGATTGGCAGCGAACTCGTTGTGTTTCTTTATCTCGTCTATTCCTTTTTTATTCAATATCAGCAGATGAAACGGCTGCCTTTTTCCAATTTGAATCGGACCGTTGTCCGGAAAAATCTGATTGCCGTTTCCGCCCCAACGACCGGATTGCGGTTGTTTTCAGCCGTTGCCAATGCGATTCAACCGTTCTTAATCAAAGCGGCGCTTGTTCGTTCCGGGCTTACACCAACGTTGGCAACCGAACAATTCGGCATGCTCACTGGCGTTGCGGTAACGATTGGCCTTTTTCCGGCGTTTATTGCCCATTCGATGATGACCGTGCTGATTCCGGCTGTTTCTAAAACATTTGCAACAAAAGATTACGCTGGCCTGCAAAAAATGCTCTCCCAAGTGATCAAGGTTACGTTTCTGTATGGTGTACCGGCGGTCGTTGTCTTCTATTTTTTCGCTCAGCCTTTTAGCTCGTTGTTTTTCCATTCATCGTCTGCGGCATCCTATATCCAAATGCTTTGGCCGTTTTTTTTATTTTACTTCTTCATCATTCCGATGCAGGCGTTTTTAATTGGACTGGGACTGTTAAAAGATCTGTTTATCCAAACCATCTGGTCGATCGTGATATCGTATTCCATTATTTTATTGGCCGGCTCCATGCCGGAATGGGGGATGGATGGTGTCATTATTGGCATGAATACGGAAGCGGTTTTGCTCGCTTTTATGCATTATGTGACCATTTGTAAAAAAATCGGCATATCGATTTTTCTTAAGCCACCAGTGCATAAACCGACCGAACGGTAGCAGCGATTTTTAGAGAGGATCCGGCACAGCGGCTTCCTCTTCTTTTTCTTTTGCTGCTTGCAATTCCGCTTTAAATTTCTTGTAGATAAGCGGTTTGTTTCCGTACG
>JAKACS010000403.1 GCA_021821235.1 Bacillota bacterium | reverse complement strand
AATGTAACGTCCATTAAACGGGCAAACAATTCCTATACAGCTCAAACATACGATGGTGCCAATCGATTGAGCGAATTGAAAAATTACAAAAATGACGGAACCGTTTTGGATTCATACAAGTACAGCTGCGATCCAAACGGAAACCACACAAGTATCGTAACAAATAATGGTACGGTTTCCTATGAATATGATTCGTTGAACCAATTAACGAAAGAAACGTTAACGGACGGAACAACGATTGCGTATGAATACGATGCGGTTGGTAAGGCTAAAGGAAATGGAGGAAAAAGAGGGGATACAATAAAATGTAAATCATTCCCTGTGTGATCCCTCAATCCTCGAATCGTTTCCGTACCCCAAATACTTTTGATAATCGTTGGTTGTGGTTCTTCCGGTTGAGGAATTGCTTAAAGTTGTATAAGACTTTTATAAAAAAGTATGTATTTTTGCTAGACAATCATGGACGATTTCTTCAGGTACTTGTCCTTTTATTTTGAAATTTTGTGCTTTCCAATCCAGGCTTTTCACTTGATCCGTTAAGATAACACCTTGAAAAGCCAAGCCCTCAGGGAGCTTGACTTCAAATCCCCATCCTCTAATCGTATTTGTAATGGGACATACGGCTGCAAACCCTGTTATGTCATTAAATTCTTTTGGCGATAAAACAATCCCAGGACGATTTCCTGCTTGTTCATGTCCTGTTTGCGGATTGAAATTAACATAAACAAGATCGCCTCTGTCTGGAGCTAGCATTAGAAGTACTCATTCCCCTCTGATCCGAAATCAATTTCTTTATGGCGATGTTCCGGTTTACATTTTACCAAGAGTTCCTCCAATGAGTATTTTTTTTGTTGTTTTTTGGGGATTAATGTAATAGCCCCGTCATTAGCAGAAACTCAGATTTCCATTTCAGTCCCTTGCTGAATCTGAACTCGTTCTGCAACTTCCTTAGGGATTCTAATTGCGAGACTATTTCCCCACTTTTGAATCGTTGTTCCCATTGTCAAAACTGCCACCTCTTTTTCAGGATATTTATCCTTTGGTTCCATTGCATCATTCTCCGTTCCTGTTGTATATACTCAGGATATACGTAGGTTCAGGAAATGATACGTATTCTTTTTATGTGGCTATTCACCGTTTTTGTGCTCCGACGCCGTGAAGAATCAGTTGAACGAGCTGTTCCACTTCCTTTTGATCGTCCCATTCCCGGTTCGGCAGGATGGTGAAACGAACCATGAAATAGCCAAAGACTTGCGTAACCATTGAGCGAATTAACGTAAAATTGGGCAGATCGATTAATTCACCTTGCTGCTTAAAACCATCAAGAATCCGATTGATGTGCTGAGATGGAGCCTTTTGGAAAAAAGCCATGAGTTCCTCCCGCAAATCGTCGCGCTGCAGCAGCTCAACAACCAATATTTTAAAAATTTCCTGATTTTCTATAATAAATTGCAGCCGGTTTTCAATTAAAGCTGTTAGGAAACTTTCGAAGCTGGGATAGGACTTGGTGAAGACATCTTGAATAAACTCATCGGCGACAATCGGAATCGACTCAATGATAAATGGCAGAATGACAGAGAACAGTAAATTTTCCTTTGAGCCAAAATGGCGGAAAATCGTTCCTTCAGCAACTCCCGCGGCTTTGGCAATTTCACTCGTCGACGTGGAAGCATAGCCCTTTTCGGCAAATAAGGAGATGGCTGCTTCAAAGACACGCTGTTGTTTTTCTGTCATTTCTTGTTTGTTCTTTGCTTGGCTAATGGCCAATTCAATAAAATTTCTTGCTGACACGGAATTTCATCACCTTTTATTAATAAATTGATGATAAAGCCAATTTCGGTCACTCCTGAATCGAGCCGAATAGGTTTTACTGCGAATTCGACAACTTTTCGGTGTGATTCGACGCGTTTCATGAAGTTTCAACGCATTTTTCAAATCAATTCGACGACTTTCACGAGGAATTCGACGCATTTCCAAGTGGATTCTATGTCTTTCCAGCTTCATTCTACAACTTTCCGCATAAATTCAATAACTTCTCCTCCAGGCTTAAATTTTCCGGTATTTTTTCAAAGCAAATATATTCAGGACAATAAAGAAGACCGCGAATCCAAGAAGAATCAAAATGTCATCACGAATATCACCGAGCCCGAGTCCATTATACATGACCGATTTAAGCGCATCGCCTCCATAGTACATTGGCATGAATTTTGCAATGACTTGAAGCCAGTTTGGCATGCCGTCAACCGGTAAAATGCCGGCAAAAAATACTTGCGGAATAACGACAATTGGAATAAATTGCATCATTTGAAATTCTGAATTCGCAAAAGCCGACAGCAAAATTCCAAGCGAGAGCGCAACAAGGGCTAAAATTAAATTAATTAAAATCACATTCCATAACGAACCGGCAAGGACAATCCCTAAAACTTTTACGGCATAGAAGACAACGATCACTGTTTGGATAATCGCAAACAATCCATAGCCGGATAAGTAGCCAAAAACAATATCGCGCCGCTGAACCGGAGTCGCCAATAAGCGATCAAGCGTGCCGGTTGTCCGTTCGCGCAATAAAGCAATTCCAGAGATGAGAAAGACAAAAAAGAAGACAAAAAAGCCAACTAAAATCGGTCCCAATATGTCGAAGAAGGACGTGTCTTTAGTGCCGTAGACATAGGCTACCTCCACTTTAGGCTGCTGAATCTGTTCTATTTTGGCGGGTAGTGCAGGAACTGCCTTTTGAATTTTCTCCATAAAGGCTGCAACATTGGCGGCTTGAGTTTTTGCTGTTTCCGCCGCAATGATTTGCTGAATCTTCATTTCCAAGCCTTTTGCGGCAGTTGGGTCGGAGTTGCTTACGGTTAATTGGTAACGGGAGCCGTCCATTTTCAAGATTCCGTCCAAATCGTCGGCAACGATCGTCTTCTTGATGTTTTTCACCTCATCATATTGCTTTACGTGAATATCCTTGTCGTTCAATTGTTGAATGAAGGCGGTGCTGCCATTGATCACGCCGATTTTAGGATTAGGCGAGGTGCTGGTAAACAGAAAATGCATCAGGGTCAAAATAAATAACGGGGCAATCATCATTAGCGCAAGCGTACGTTTGTCCCTTAAGATTTGCTGAAAAATTCGCTTGATTATCGCAAGAATTCTCATTTGCCCGTACCCCCTGCTTTTAAAAATACTTCTTCTAAGCTATCGATGCCATATTGGGCTTTCAATTCGGCAGGGGAACCGCTTGTGATCAGTCTGCCGTCGCGGATCATTCCCAGTCTGTCACATTTTTCCGCTTCATCCATTACATGGGTTGTAACCAAAATTGTTTTGCCGGCCTCTTTCAGGCGATAAAGCTCTGCCCAAATCGACTGTCTTAATTCCGGATCAATTCCGACGGTTGGTTCATCCAAAATAAGGATATCCGGATCTTGAATGACGGCAACTGCAAGCGAGAGCCTTCGTTTCATGCCGCCAGAATAGGCTTGAACCTTTTTCTTTAATTCTCCAGATAGGTTCACCAGTTCGGCAGCGTAAGCAATTCTTTCCGCTTGCTCCGCTTTTTTTAATTGAAACAATGATGCGAAAAAGGAGAGATTTTCTTTTCCGGTTAGATCGGTGTAAAGAGCATCAGCCTGTGCCATATAACCGATTTTTTGCAGAATCGACAAATTCGGTATCCGGGTGTCCATCACAAGAACTTCACCTGCAGACGGCTGATCCATTCCGACAATCAGTTTGACAAGGGTAGTTTTCCCCGACCCGGATGGGCCGATGAGTCCAAAAATTTCCCCGGGCTGTACCTTTACACTCACATTCTGCAATACTTCTTTTTTACCAAAACGTTTGCTGACTTGGTTCACCACAATTGAAGGTACCATTCAACAACCTCCCATTCTTAAAAATGAGTGATTACTCACTCCTATTATAGCGGATAATGGTCAAAGGTCAATGAAAATTTTCCTTAATCACATATATAAAAAAAGATGTTCCAAATGCATTGTTTGGAACATCTTCCCGAATTTGTTAATATTCCTAAAATTTGTACGTCCAAAACCGTTCATCTTTCAGCCATGCCATAATTTGCGGGTCTTCGTTTTTCCGCTTTTCCGGCAAGTCCTTTACCATATGCTCCGTCTGGGAACGGTGTGCGCTGATCGCTGCCAGCTTTTTCTCAATCACATTCTGAATATTGTTGTGAATATCCGGCTCCCCAAGTTCTTCAACACAATTTCTCGAAAATGCAACGCAATGCAGCTTCGGGCG
>JAKACS010000402.1 GCA_021821235.1 Bacillota bacterium | reverse complement strand
GATCTGCTGCCGATTAGATTTGAAAGTATGACTCGGAATACAAAGCTTTTTACACAAAGAAGTACAACGAGTTCCAAAGCATAAACACAAACGCGCACTCGTCTTAACCGCAAGAAAATTGGTACGGTTGGTGTACTCGCTACTACGCACCTATCAATTGTACACGCCACCGGAAAGGAGAGATTAAATCTACTCACCCACATCCTTTCAAAGCGCCCAGCTTCGCAAAAAAATAATGGTAAAATTTTGTAAAAAAGCGAGGTTTATTTGATATACCCTTTTTTGCACTTTTTTTGGCTTAGTGCCAAAATAATTTCCAATTGTTTATTATTTTTTGCTTGACATATTACCACTGGGCTTTAACCACTTATATTTATTTACGATAAAAACTCTTTAACATCCAATTTGTTTGGCAATCACCATTCGCTGAACTTCTGATGTTCCTTCACCAATTTCTAAGAGCTTCGCATCACGGAAGAATCTCTCGACTTGATATTCCTTCATATACCCATACCCGCCATGAATCTGAACAGCTTGATCACATACACGCATGCATATTTCCGAAGCAGATAACTTTGCCATCGCTGCTTCTTTTTTAAATGCTCTCCCCTGTTCCTTTAACCAAGCTGCTTTGTAAACCATATTCCGGGCTAATTCAATATTCATATCCATGTCCGCCAATTTAAATTGGATGGCCTGGAAGTTGGATAAACTCTTTCCAAACTGTTTTCTTTCTTTTGCATACTGAAGCGCTTTTTCATATGCTCCTTGTGCAATACCCACAGCCATGGCCCCGATTCCAATTCTTCCTCCATCAAGAGTAGCTAAAAATTGCTTATAACCGTTTCCTTCTGTACCAAGAAGATTTTCTTTCGGAACTCTAACATTCTCTAAAATAAGTTCTGTCGTATTTGAGGCATGCAGGCCCATTTTTTCGTAGTTGCTGATTACTGTAAATCCTGGCGCATCAGTAGGAACAATAAATGCACTGATTCCGTTGATTCCTTTTGAGCGGTCTGTTACGGCTGTCACTGCAAGATGATTGGCATAGCTTGCATTTGTAATAAAACATTTTGAGCCGTTGATGACCCACTCATCTCCATCAAGAACTGCTGTTGTTTGGGTACCTCCTGCATCAGAGCCTGCATTCGGTTCAGTTAATCCAAATGCTCCGAAAGACTCTCCTGTACAAATTGGTGTTAAGTACTTCTCTTTTTGCTCGTGGGTACCAAATAAATTAAGAGGGGCTCCCCCTAATGAAATATGGGCTGAATATGTAATTCCTGTTGATGCGCAAACACGGCTAAGTTCTTCAACGACAATGGCAAAGCTGATTGTGTCAGCTCCAGCTCCCTCATATTGTTCTGGGAAAGGCAAACCCATCATCCCTAACTCAGCTAATTTTGAAAAAATCTCCTTAGGAAATTCTCCAGTTCGATCACGCTCATCTGCACCAGGAGCAACTTCTGCTTCAGCAAAATCTCGAATTAACTTGCGTATCATTTCTTGTTCTTTTGATAAATCAAAATTCATTTACACACAACACCTTTACGAATATTCTGACCATTGTTTTGACAAAGAACTACATTGCCATAAAATCCTTTTTTCTAAACAATTATGAAAATTTCACTAGCTCTCTCTTCTATAACCACCTTTCATTATTTTAAATCTCTTTATATAATTAGAATATAATGAATATTCACGTTAGGCTATGTATATTTTCATGAATATTCCGACAAAAATATTGTGGATTTTACACAAATCTATGAAAGCGCATTCAAATGTAAATAAAGAAAGGATGATAAAAGATGCAAGATACATTAACACGTCGGCAACTTAAGTCCTTAATCCATGTGTCCAACGTGATCAACTCCACATTAGATATTGATACGATCTTTGATTCCATTATGAATGAAACAATATCTGTCGTTGAAGCTGCGGGAGGAGGCTCTATATGGATTTTTGACAAAAATCAGAATCGACTCATTGCCAAATCTGCTCACGGTTTATTTTACCCTCATATTTTTAGACAAATTAAACTCTTTAGTGGTGAATCCATGACTGGTATGGCTTTTGCTGCAAAAAAATGTCTCACTTTTTGGAATGAGGAGGAAATTAAAAAGGCACTATTTACTCTAACTCGCCATAACAGAGATTTATTGGATCAGTCTATTCATAGTAATTTTCATTTTACATCTGTTATTAGTTCACCGATTTTACAAAAAGGAAAATGTATTGGCGTGATTACATTGGACTCTTTTGAACAATCTTTGCAGTTTAAGGAAGAGGATATTCATCTGTTGGAAGCGATTGGCCACCAAGCAGCGGTTGCCTTAGAAAAATCCAGCCTTTATTGTGAAAAGGAAAAAACGGTTCGGAAGCTTTCTTATTCAATCGAAATACATAGGAACTTAGCCAATCTTGTTGTAAATGGAGAAGGAATTCAATCCATTATGAATTTTATCCATAAAACAATTGGACAACATATATTTCTCTTTGATGAGTTAGGAGAACTTAGGGCTTCTGACTGCCATTCCTCTTTTTCTAACGAAATAACCGAGTATATTAAACAATATGCCAAACAAATTATCCTAAACCTAGAAAATTCACATACTGTTTCCGATATAACGTTAAACGATGATACCTATCAATTAGTTGTTTTATCACTAGGATCCAAACTAAAGTCTCTCGGTGGGCTACTCATCCTTTCTAAACAAAAAATGAGTGAAGTCGATATCGCTGCTCTTGAACATGCTTGTACGGTTATTTCACTTGAATTGGTAAAAGAGGAAGCCGTTTTTGAAACACAGCAGCGTCTAAGAGGAGAATTCGTGACAAAGCTGTTTTCGGGACAGATGGATGAAGCACTCATACAGCAAGCAAAAAATCTAAATTTTGATCCTAACCGAAATTATGTTTCCATTATTATTCATTTTGAGAATAAGCTAAACGAACAAAAGGTTCTTGTCGTTTCCGATATAAGGAACTTACTCCATATGGCCAATAGGACCTTACTTGGGAGAAACTATCAGGGCATGGCCGTAAGGAATGAAAATCAAATTGCTGCCCTTCTATCCCTGAATACAAAAGTCTCGTCATCCAATATTGTTGCTGAAATAAAAGAACTTGCAAAAAATTTAGAGCATAAGATTAAAAATAAATACAGAGAAATCGACGTATCGATTGGCATTGGAAGAATGAAGCAAGGGCTTACTTTTGCCCATGAATCATTTGTCGAAGCAAAAAAGTGCATAAAGTTTCTCAAAAACTATCATTCTGATCATAGAGTTATTAGTTATACAGACCTGGGGATTCAAAGGTTTATTTTGCAAAATTCAAAGGAAGAATTACTCGATTTTATTCAGGAAGTATTAGGTTCTCTTATGAAATATGAGGAATCCAGAAAAGAAGAATTGGTAAATACCCTGATTGTTTATTTAGACCAAAATCAAAACATAAAGAAAACAGCTGATTCTTTACATATTCACACAAATACCTTAAGCTATCGTTTAAAACGAATAGAGGAAATTCTTTTAACTGACTTGAATGATAGTCAGCAATTATTTAATATTCTTTTAGCCATCAATATTTATCAATATATAAAAGATAAAGACACATTGCAGAAAGACAAAAACTAAAAGTAACTGGTAATTTAAAAATACACCAGGAGACTGACCCTTTTATTGACCTTGGTTCATGTAATCAATTGTCTGCTTCAATCCCTCATAATAAGAAGTACATGGAACTGGTCCGATTAGCTTTTCATATTTTTCACCATTTAGCACGACAGGGTCTTCATTTAAGTAGAACATTTTCACTACCTCTCGCATATTCGTATTAAACAAACTAAGAAATCTAATCATATTTTTTGAAATGGTCGATACCCCTTTGTTATAGCCTGTTATCTTACGGATGGTTTCAACCAATTCTTGGCCCGTAATCACATCATATCCTGGGACATTCCAATTATGTCCGAATGCTTCTTCCGGATTAACCCCCTAATATTGGACAATATCTCTCTTAATCTAGCTTTTTCCTAAAATACTCGTTTTTCTTTCCTTTTGCCCCTTTATGGAATTTAACCATTTCTTCCTTTCCACAAGGGTAAAGGCTTCCTCCGACTTCCGTCGCCCTTGATTCCATTCCAGAAATAGCTTTATTTTAATTCGTGGACATAAGAAAAAAATGGAAATAAAAATTAAACCCGAACCTCTTTTGTTTAGGCCTTTCCCTGCATGTGTTTTCTCATAAAATTCCTTTG
>JAKACS010000401.1 GCA_021821235.1 Bacillota bacterium | reverse complement strand
TCTACCCCCTTAATAAAACCAACACCGTCGAATGAATATAGTAAGAATATCCAACCATCAACCCATTTGGAGGTCGGAAATGATTACAGTTGATATCGATCGGCTGCTTGAAGCAACTGTTGAATTGAAAACAGAAAAAAATGACTTTCCAATGGAAAAAATTGAAATTGATGCATTCCTTGAAAAAACGCTTGAAGCATCAAAGATACGAAAATAAAAAGCATCCTGAAAAAAATGTGCAGGATGCTTTTTTATTTTCCTAAAATAGTATTGACTTTTTAGGCTAAAAAATACTAATATAATTTTCAAATATATAAAATTTTTTGACTCCTTTTTCTCTTTAAAGCGGATTAGTGGTAAAATGTTCTTATCAAGGAGAAAAGGGATTAAGTTCGTTACTTTATTTTAGGGGGACTCTGATTTATGAAGAAATTTGCAAAAATGGGATCAATTTTGCTATCCGGAGCGATTTTACTTGCGGGATGTGCAAGCAAAGGTACTTCGAGTAATGGACAGAAGGCAGGGGATCAACAAGAGTTTAAAGTGGGGATTACTCAGTTTGCTGTTCATCCATCACTTGATGCAGCGACAAAGGGATTTAAACAGGCATTAAAAGATAAAGGCTTGAACGTCAAATATGATGAGCAAAATGCGCAGGCTGATATGAACAATACCCAAACGATTGCAAAAAACTTTGTTGGAAATAAAGTGGATCTTATTTTTGCAAATGCCACGCCGAGTGCAATTGCTGCATTAAATGCGACAAAAGATATTCCAATTGTATTCACATCAGTGACCGATCCAATTGGAGCCGGACTTGTGAAATCATTTGATCAGCCGGGGAAAAACATTACTGGCACGACAGATAATCATCCAGATGCGACAGGAAAAACGATTGGCTTTATTACCGATGAGATAAAGGCGAAAAGGATTGGTGTGATTTACAATTCCGGTGAACAAAATTCGGTCGTACAAGTGAAACAAGTAAAGTCATTAGTGGAGAAAAAGAATGCCAAGCTTGTGGAAGTATCTGTTTCCACCTCAGCAGAAGTAAAGCAGGCAGCCGAGTCGCTTGTCGGGCGAGTGGATGCAATTTACATTCCGACAGATAACACGGTTGTTTCCGCTCTTGAATCGGTTATTTCCGTTGCAAACAGCAAAAAGATACCGCTTTTCGTTGGCGAGCTAGATTCGATGAAGAAAGGTGCTGTTGCGGCAAGCGGTTTTAACTATTATGATATTGGCTACCAATCCGGTGTTATGGCTGCAGATATTTTAACAGGTAAGAAGAAGCCTTCAGAAATTCCTGTTGAATTGCCAAAAACGTTAAAGCTCGTAATCAATAAAAAAGCAGCCGAAGCTCAAGGTCTCAAAATAAATCCGGATTGGGAAAAACTTGGGGAATTTTATGATGGAAAATAAGTTGAGCGAATCGTTACGGGAGAAGGAAATCTCGAAAAATCCTTCTTCCCTTCTTTTTACCTATATAGATTTCGGGAAAGGATGACTGAATTGTTTACCTCGATATTTGGATCATTTGAATCGGGGATCATATATGCGATCATGGCACTGGGTGTATACATGTCATTTCGCATTTTGGATTTTCCCGACTTAACAGTTGATGGCAGTTTTGTAACGGGTTCAGCGATATCCGCAACCATCATTGCGAACGGTGGGAATCCAATAGCCGCAACGATTGCTGCACTTTTTGCCGGCTTTATTGCGGGGTGTATGACTGGAATAATTCATACAGTAGGTAAAATTAATAACTTGCTGTCAGGAATTTTAATGATGATTGCGCTTTACTCAATCAATCTCCGAATAATGGGAAAATCAAATGTATCGCTTTTAAATACAGATACAGTTTTCACGAAAATTTCTAAAATTTCACAGCAAAGTGGTATTGATTCATTTTTCAATTTCCTTTTGGATGCAATCGGTTTAACGGGCAGCCATCCGGATACATGGGGGATCCTTCTGTATATGATTGTGGTAACCTTCCTTTTTAAATTGTTGACAGACTGGTTTTTGAAAACGGAAATCGGTTTGGCGCTAAGGGCTACGGGTGACAATCAGCGAATGATTCGCAGTTTATCTGCCAATACCAATCTTCTCATTGTTCTTGGCCTCGGTCTTTCAAACGCATTTGTTGCATTTTCCGGTGCCTTGATTGCCCAACAAGGCGGATTTGCAGATGTTGGTATGGGTATAGGGATGATCATTATTGGTCTCGCTTCCGTTATTATTGGTGAGGCAATCTTTGGTACAAAAACAATTGCCCGGACAACTCTTGCGGTCATTGGCGGCGCCATTATTTACCGACTTGTTGTTACGCTTGCATTGCGGGTAGAATTTTTAGAGCCAGGCGATATGAAACTAATCACGGCCATTATCGTTATTCTTGCACTTACTGCACCAAAAATTTGGAGCCGTTCGCGCGAAAAAAAAGCACAGATGCGCAAAAAAGCAGAGAGAATGCAAGATAATTCATTGTCGGCACAACGAAAGGGTGAAAGCCATGCTGCAATTAAATCGGATTCATAAAGTGTTTAATGAAGGTACGCCAGATGAAAAAACGGCAATTGATCATGTGCAATTAACCCTGAAGCCAGGCGATTTTGTAACGGTTATTGGCAGCAATGGAGCGGGAAAATCAACATTAATGAATATTATTTCCGGAGTTCTATTGCCTGATGAAGGTGAAATTTATTTGGATGGTAAAAATGTGACGCAGCTTCCCGAATTTAAACGTTCGCGCATGATTGGCCGCGTTTTTCAAGATCCTATGGCCGGAACTGCTCCATCAATGACCATTGAGGAGAATTTGGCTATGGCCTATTCCCGCAATAAAGTGAGGGGTTTTGGAAAAGGAGTAACGAAAAAACGGCGCGATTATTTCCGAGACGTGCTTGAATCTTTGCATCTTGGCTTAGAGGATCGGTTAAGTGCAAAGGTTGGCCTTTTATCCGGAGGTGAGCGCCAGGCTCTTTCTTTGCTGATGGCAACCTTTACAGAACCGTCCATCCTGCTTCTGGATGAACACACGGCGGCACTTGATCCTGCGAGGGCAGAGCTGATTACGGAATTAACGAAAAGTATTGTTGAAAAATTCCAGTTGACGACGCTAATGGTGACTCACAATATGCAGCAGGCAATCGATTTAGGCAACCGATTAATTATGATGGATAAAGGCCAAATTATTTTGGAAGTGGATGAGACAGAGAAGAAGAAACTGTCGATTGAAAGCTTGCTTTTAGAGTTCCAGAGAATTCGCGGCATTCAGATGGCAAACGACCGGGCCATTTTATCCTAATATTTTCATTGATCATTTTCGCATGGAGATGATCTTTTTCTATTTAAAAAAACTCTTTTGGTTAAGGAGATGTGAGTATGGTAAAAAGGAGTTTACTCGATTTGGTAAGGATTAAGTATCCAGTCATTCAGGCACCGATGGCTGGAGGGCCAACGACTTCTGAGTTGGTTGCCGCAGTTTCCAATGCGGGCGGTTTGGGGATGATCGGTGCAGGATACATGAAACCCAATCAAATACGGGAACAAATTCGTGAAATCAACCAAGTCACAGATCGGCCTTTTGGCGTCAATTTGTTTGTTCCTTCACCATATCAGAGCGATGAGGCAGTTTTAGAACAAGCAAGGATTTGGCTGCAGCCGTTCAAAGAACAGTTAGAAGTGCAGGAAGGAGACTTGAAGATTCCTGACTATCACGATGATCTGGAGATTTTTTTACAACAGATCGCAGTGGTGATGGAAGAGAAAATTCCGGTTTGTTCATTTACTTTTGGAATCCCGTCGGCCAAGATTCTTTCTTCTTTGAAGCAAAATTCAATTTTTACCATTGGCACGGCAACAACAGTCACAGAAGCAATCCTTGTTGAAAAAGCTGGTTTTGATGCTGTTGTTCTTCAAGGAAGTGAAGCAGGCGGACATCGCGGCACTTTTCATAAAGGGGACGCAGAGAGCTTAATTGGCCTGTTGTCCTTGATTCCACAAACAGCGGATCAAATACAAATCCCGATTATTGCAGCTGGCGGGATCATGGATGGAAGGGGATTGATTGCAGCACAGTCACTTGGAGCACAAGCAGTTCAAATGGGAACAGCTTTTCTTGTTTGTGAGGAAAGCGGTGCGAGCCAGGAATATAAAATGGCTATTTTGGAAGCAGGAGATGATCAAACGGAACTAACAAAAGCATTTTCCGGCAAAATGGCGCGGGGAATCCGTAATGAATTTATTAACAGAATGAAAGCTGTTGAA
>JAKACS010000400.1 GCA_021821235.1 Bacillota bacterium | reverse complement strand
CCGATCTGGGATTAATGCAGCTTTAGAGATCGCCCAAGATGGAATCATCAAGGGATTGGGTGCCCAGCTTCCATATCAACAGGGAGTGGCCGAAGCAATTCTGGCAGGGTATGCGCTGATCGGAAAACAAGCGCCGCCCTATGTTGCTGTCCCAGCTTTAAAAGTAATGAAAGAAAATGTCCTTGAAGCTTGGAAACTGGTATATAACAAGGATGCTCCGGATATCATTCAATGTACTGTTCAATAGAATTGAAAAAGGTGAAGCTAAAAGTTATTTTGGTAGCGTTTTAACATATAGGATAGTATGCTTGAAATAGAAAGAGGCTGACCCAAAAGGTTATGAAACATTGACCTTTAGGGCCCATCCCCTTTCCTTTTGCACAAGAAGATTGAAAAAGGCATCCATGGCAGTTTTTTTGTACAAAGCTATTTGCATTTCAAATCATAAAAATCCTTTGTGCGTTCACTTATTTACGAACTGCCCGCATTGAGTTGAGTACTAAAACTGCTTCATGATCAAATTGCTCAATTTTTCAGAATAACATAATCCGAAAAGAGTTTTATATAAAATGTCAATCTATTTTTACCGAATAAATATTTTTTTAAAGAAGTTTTCACCATATTGACATTATTAATTAAAAAAATTACACTTGACATGTGGTGTTCAAATTTTATTCACAAGTTTGGATGCTACTTGTTGAATGTTAAATGGATTGGTAAAAAGTATTGGAATGCTTGCTATACATCCATCGCGAACGTCTATGTAGAACGGTTACATAGCAGTTTGTGATGGATTTTTTATTTTTACTGGAGGAAGGGGAATAGCTATGAGTACAATTACGGTATCAATCAATGGGGAAGTGCAAACAGTAGAAGAAGGGGAACGCATTTTAGACTATTTAACAGCTCAAGGAATCGAACACCCGCACATCTGTTATTCCGAACTAACAGGGCCGATTCAAACATGTGATACGTGTATGGTCGAAATAAATGGCGAATTAATGCGTGCGTGTTCTACAACTTTCGAAAACGGAATGGATATTAAAACAAGTTCAACACTCGCAAAAGCTGCTCAAACAGAAGCAATGGACAGAATACTGGAAAACCACATGCTTTACTGTACGGTATGTGACAATAACAATGGCAATTGCCGCGTGCATAACACTGCGGAACTTTTGGAAATAGAACATCAAACCCGGCCATTTCGACCAAAAGGATACGATGTGGATCTAACCCATCCTTTCTACCGTTACGATCCAAATCAATGTATTTTGTGCGGCCGTTGTGTAGAAGTATGCCAAGATATTCAAGTAAATGAAACGCTTACGATTGATTGGGAAAGAGAAATGCCGCGAGTTCTTTGGGACGGCGGGAAATCGATTAATGAGTCTTCCTGTGTGTCATGCGGCCAGTGTGCAACCGTTTGTCCCTGTAATGCATTGATGGAAAAATCAATGCTAGGTGAGGCTGGATTCATGTCTGGCATAAAAGAAGACTTGTTAACGCCAATGATCGATCTAGTGAAAGCTGTTGAACCAAGCTACAGCGGGATTTTTGCGGTTTCGGAAGTGGAAGCAGCAATGCGGGAAACACGGACGAAGAAAACGAAAACCGTCTGCACATTCTGTGGTGTCGGCTGCTCCTTTGAAGTTTGGACAAAGGGACGGAAAATTTTAAAGATTGAGCCTGTTGAACAAGCACCGGTAAATAGTATTTCAACTTGTGTAAAAGGAAAATTTGGCTGGGATTTTGTCAACTCAGAAGAGCGTTTAACGACTCCGCTAATTCGTAAAGGCGACGAGGTCGTTCCTGCCAGCTGGGATGAAGCATTAACCCTTATTTCTGAAAAAATGGGCAGCATTCGCGCAACTCACGGCAGTGATGCAGTCGGTTTCGTTTCTTCATCAAAAATAACTAATGAAGAAAATTATTTAATGCAAAAGCTGGCACGCCAAGTTTTCGGGACAAACAATGTCGATAATTGCTCAAGATATTGCCAATCGCCTGCATCAGATGGACTGTTAGCTACAGTGGGTTTCGGCGGTGATTCAGGAACAATCCAGGACATTTCCAAAGCGGGTCTGGTGATTATTGTCGGAGCCAATCCAACGGAAGGCCATCCTGTATTAGCAACTCGAGTTAAACGAGCACACAAATTGAACGGCCAAAAATTGATTGTTTCCGATTTACGAAAGCATGAAATGGCTGAACGAGCAGATCTTTTCATCCATCCAAATCAAGGAACAGACTTTGTCTGGCTTAGTGCGGTTGCAAAATATATTATTGACCAAGGCTGGCAAGACAAACAATTTATTCGCGATAATGTGAAACAATATGAAAATTATAAAGAACTGCTGCAATCCTATACATTGGATTATGCGGAAAAAGTGACGGGCATTCCGCAAGAAGCCTTAAAAGAAGTTGCCAGAACCATTCATGAAGCAGATGGAACATGTGTTCTTTGGGGGATGGGCGTAACGCAAAATATTGCTGGGAGCTACACTTCCGCAGCTATTTCGAACCTTTTATTGCTGACTGGAAACTATATGCGTCCGGGTGCCGGTGCTTTTCCATTGCGCGGACACAATAATGTTCAAGGTGCATGTGACATGGGAACACTTCCTGGATGGCTGCCTGGAAATCAGCATATTACAGATGAAGCGGCACGTCATCGGTTTGAACAGTCGTACGGGGTTGAACTTTCAAACAGACCGGGAAAAACAAACATCGAAATGCTTGAAGCAATCGAAACCGGTGAGCTAAGAGCGATGTATTTAGTCGGTGAAGAGATGGCTTGGATTGATTCCAATTCCAACCATGTTCATGACACGTTATCGAAGCTTGACTTCTTCGTTGTGCAAGATGTCTTTTTAACAAAAACAGCACAGTTTGCCGATGTTATTTTACCTGCAGCACCATCGCTTGAAAAAGATGGAACTTTTACGAACACAGAACGCCGTGTGCAAAGATTGTACCAAGTATTCGAGCCGTTGGAAGATTCGAAACCGGACTGGTGGATTATTCAGCAAGTGGCAAACTATATGGGATTTGACTGGAACTTTGCTCATCCAGGCGAAATTTTTGCCGAAATGGCCAGCTTGTCGCCTATTTTCTCCCAGGCTAATTATGAATTACTTGAAGGTTGGAACAGCTTTTTCTGGGGAAGCAATAAAGGTGAAAGTACACCACTTCTCTTTAAAGATGGCTTCAATTTTCCTGATAAAAAAGCGAAATTTTCGCTGATGGAATACGTACCGCCGGTGCAATATGCCGAAGAATTTGATTTAGTACTGAACAATGGACGGCTGTTAGAACATTTCCATGAAGGTAATTTAACGAACAAATCAAAGGGTCTTTTATATAAATTGCCAGAGGTATTTGTCGAGGTTTCACCAGAGCTAGCAGCAGCTCGGGGAATCAAGGAAGGCGCATTGGTACGGTTAGTCTCGCCATACGGTGCCATTAAACTGCGGGCAACCGTGACGGATAGGGTGCAAGGAAATGAATTGTACGTTCCAATGCACTCCGTCAGCCATGAAGATGCCGTTAACTTGCTGACGGGAAGCCATGGGGACGTGCGTACTCACACACCTGCCTATAAGCAGACACGGGTGCGGATGGAAATCCTTAAAAATGGTGGAGGTTCGCCGCTTCCGGTCTTTAACCCGCGCAATGCGAAGCGGAATCCGCAAATGGGTGCAGAAGTTTTCCGTAAATGGCAGCGTGACGATTATCAGCCAATCGCATCGGTGAATGAATATATCAAACCAGGGGTATAAGAGGGGAGAAACGGTATGGCTAAGCCAATTACAACAGTTGCAAAGAAAGAAATCGAAACGAGCCCGACCGAGCAATTAACGGAACATGCCGTAAAAAATTCAGACGGGTTAAAGCAAGCAATCGATTTGTTGCAGGAGCTTCACGAGGGCGGAATTTTGGAAGCTGCTGTCTCGCTAGTGCAAGCAAAAGAAAAGGTGGCAAAAATTGCGGTCGGACAGTTAAACCGGCAGCCTGTAACCAATATCATCAATAACGCGATGGCGGCTACCGGGGCATTGACGGAAGTCGATCCGGCACTTACAAAAAAATTAATCGCCAGCCTTTCAAATGGAATAATAAGGGCGGAAGAAGGCTTGGAAAAGGGGGAGAAGGCCGGAGTAATGGACCTGCTGAAAGCTCTAAAAGATCCTGACATTAACCGGACTATTTCGTTTGGCCTTAACTTTTTAAAAGGTATTGGTGAAGGTTTAAAAGAATAAGTTGAATTTTTCTGTGAA
>JAKACS010000399.1 GCA_021821235.1 Bacillota bacterium | reverse complement strand
GGTATATACATACAAAATGTAATAGAAAAAAGCCGCTATCCTTTCACGGAAAAGAACCCGCTTCCGCTTTGTTTCCCAAAAATAGTATCCACTAGCACAAGCAATCGCAAGCCAATACCCAAGATCACCACCGGTAAAATACAGCAAGGACAATGGGTGTTTGATAATAAGACCTGGCTCAATGAGAAACAGGCTCAACTTCAAAACAACCACGCCAACAAGTAAACCATTGGAAATGCTATCAAAGACAATCGGTGAAAACGCTGGTTTTTTATGTAATTTTAAAATCAAATAGCTAACCAACAATGCTGCTGTCAGCAAAAGCCATTTAACGGGAATGGTAATGTTGCCAAACGAAATATAATCCATGGAAGCCCCCAAAACATGAGAAATAGATGTATGTAAATGATTGTATCCCCCTAGAGGGTATTTCGTAAAGACAAAATATTGAAAATTGTTAGGAAAACAAGCAAGAGGCATAACTCCTTTGTCAGCCTCTTACTTGTTTCGTTTAATTAATCTGCACTTAAAAGCAATCCATAAACTTGCTTATTAATTTGGTGGACATCCCCATGTAGTCCATTCGTTTCAAATACCCTTTTTAATTCCGCAGAAGGAATTCGTTCGTGAAGAGGCGGTCCGCTTTCCGACTCGACTACATCCCATTCTAAAATTAAAATTTTTCCGGAAGGTTTCATTACCCGCTTCAATTCCACAATCATTTTGTCGACATGTGGGACTTCGTGCGTAACAAATGCAATTAACGCTTTGTCTGCAGATTGGTTTTCGAGTGGAATTTCCTCGAGGTTTCCTTCTAAATAGACAATATTCGTGGCGTTTTCGTTAGCAGCATGGTCTTTTAAAAGAGCCAGCATTTTTGCTTCAATGTCAACTGCAAATACTTGTTTTTCTGTCTTATGCGCCATCGGTACCGTAAAGTAGCCATTGCCGGCGCCTAAGTCTGCAATCGTGTCCGTCGATTGGATCTCAAGCAGATTTATAACCGTATCAGGTGTAATAATTTCCCGTCTCTTCGGATCGAGCAATTTTCCTGCTTTGTCAGGATTAAAACGATGTCCCACGTGAATGCCCCCCGCCATTTCAATTTATTTCACAAACTAAATAAAATCAATTATCTAGGCTTTCAGATGTTTAAAAGGATCTCCGTATAACCTACTTTTGCATCGTGATCCTTTTATTAGAACGACAAGGTGATATCTGCGTCACTTGCAAAATGTAAGAAGGAAGCAGCTCCGCCCACTTCAATACCGTCAACAAAATGCTCTTTTTCGAGGTTCATAACGTCCATTGTCATTTGGCAAGCAATCATTTTTACACCCAAGTCCTGCGCCATCTCTACTAGCTCTTCAATCGAAGGAACATTTGCCTGTTTAAAGCCTTCCTGAAAATGCTCTTTTCCTGTTGGAAGCGGCAGCTGTTTGTATGCTACTTTATGGATCAAATTTAGTCCTTCAAAAGTAAAAAAGATTCCCACTTCTGCATCGCTTGCGGCTGCTGCAGTCGCAATGTTAAATACTTTATAGGCATCAAATAATTCGCCGTTCGCGGCAATAATCGCTACTTTCATTTTGTCCATTCCTCCTAATTACTCGTTCGTTGTTTCGATTGGCCCTGTCCAATCCTTCATGCCAGGGATAACGTTTTTAATCGTAGCAAATCCTTTTTCGGATAGTTTTTTCGCTGCAAAGTCACTTCTTGAACCTGAACGGCAAATAATGTGTAGTTCTTCGTCTTTGTTCAGTTCCTCAAAGCGTTCTTCTAATTCGCCAAGCGGAATGGAAATTGCTCCGGGAATATGGCCAAAAGCGTATTCCGCAGGCTCACGCACATCAAGAATCGTTATTTTTTCGTCGCCATTTAGCTTGGTTAAAACTTCATCTAATGTAGCAACATGTGGGTAAGAAGCTTCTTCAGATGTTTCGCTTTCTGAAGCTTTGCGAACATAATGTTTTAGGACGCCATCATCTTCGATTGTACCCAAATATTGATGTCCAGTTGTTTCAGCCCAAGCTTTTAAATCCGCCTTTGACCCCTTATCTGTAGCCTGGATTTCCATCACTTGTCCTGGCTCCAGTTCGTTCATTGCTTTTTTTGTTTTGACAATTGGCATGGGGCAAGCAAGACCCTTTGCATCTAAAACTTTGTTTGTTGTTAGATTCATCCAATTATCCCTCCTTCTTTGTTAGTATTTATGGAAAGCGAAAAACCATACAAGCGATTTTTCACTTAGTTTCTAATATACCCCTAGTGGTAACCTCCTGTCTATAAAAATGCTTGTGATAATCGTCACAGACCAAAAAAAATTTCGTGATACCATACCCCCATAGGTATTTATTTTAAGGGGGTTTTTAGAATGACTAAAAAAATAGTCATTGTCGGCGGAGTTGCCGGAGGCGCTACCGCAGCTGCAAGATTACGCAGGTTGGATGAAACATCATCGATTATTCTTTTTGAAAGAGGTGAATATATCTCTTTTGCAAACTGTGGGCTTCCCTATTATATTGGGGAAACGATCAAAGAACGGCAAAAATTATTGGTTCAAACTGTTGAAGGGATGAGTGCACGCTTTAAGCTTGATATTCGAAATTTATCAGAAGTGACAAAAATTAATCGTGATCGAAAAACGATAACCGTTCAAAATTTACAAACAGATGAAGAATACGAAGAAAGTTATGACACGCTGATCCTTTCACCGGGAGCGAAGCCTATTTTTCCACCTATTGAAGGGATTTCCGAAGCAAACAATGTTTTTACACTCCGCAATATTCCCGATACTGACCAAATTAAAGCTTATGTTGACAATGAGCAGCCGAAAAGTGCTGTTGTTGTCGGCGGTGGTTTTATTGGTTTGGAAATGGCGGAAAACCTTGCTGAACGTGGTGTTGAGGTAACGGTCGTCGAAATGGCTAACCAGGTAATGGCGCCACTCGACTTCGAAATGGCGGCAATTGTTCATGCTCACTTACGAGATAAAGGCGTGAAATTAATTTTGGAAGATGGTGTTAAAGCTTTTCGCAATAGCGGAAATGTCATTGTCCTTACAAGCGGTACTTTGTTGAATGCAGATATGACGATTTTATCCATCGGCGTTCGACCGGAAAATCAATTGGCTGTTAAGGCCGGGTTAAAGGTCGGTGCTCGCGGCGGTATTCAAGTCAATGAATATTTGCAAACGAATGATGAAAATATCTATGCGCTTGGCGACGCGATTGAAGTAACCGATTATATAAACGGCAGCCCAGCAATGATTCCACTGGCAGGCCCTGCCAATCGCCAAGGACGGATTGTCGCCAATAATATTTACGGCAAAGCAGAAAAATACAAAGGAACACTCGGAACCTCTGTTGCGAAAGTTTTTGATCTTACCGTTGCCGCAACCGGAAACAATGAAAAACGTTTAAACCAGTTAGATATAGTATACAAAGCAATCCATCTACACCCTGGTTCCCATGCTGGCTATTATCCCGGTTCTGCCCCGATTGCCTTAAAATTATTGTTTGCCCCGGATACCGGCCGGATATTGGGCGCTCAAGCTGTTGGTGTAGACGGTGCGGACAAGCGGATTGATGTCATTGCCACAGCAATTAAAGGGGAATTGACGGTATTTGATTTAACAGAAGTTGAACTTGCATATGCACCGCCTTATTCTTCTGCAAAAGATCCAGTCAATATGGCCGGGTATGTGGCCTCAAACCTTCTTACTGGCGAAGTGGACACAATACAATGGCATGAAATTGACGATATTGTTGAACAAGGCGGGTTTTTGATCGATGTTCGCGAGCCGGTAGAAAGAAAGATGGGCTTTATAAAAGGTTCTATTAACATTCCATTGAACGATTTGCGCGATCGTGTACATGAGTTACCAATAGACAAAACCATCCATATTACGTGCCAAGTTGGATTGCGTGGTTACCTGGCATCAAGAATTCTTGCAGAAAACGGCTTCCAAGTCAAAAACCTTGATGGCGGCTGGAAAACATACTCAGCTGTTTTTTCAAACTAATTAAGCAAAAAACTCGCCAGAGGCGAGTTTTTTATTTTGCTTTTTCAATGCATGAAATTAGCCGCTGTTCAATGTCTTTTGCGACACTCGTAAGCTCTTCGTCAGCAACCATGTTAATTAATTGTGTTGGTTTTGGCATACCGATTTTCGTTTTGTTTTGTTCTTCATAAACCACGATTTTACATGGTAAAAAATAGCCGACAAGGCTGTTGGCAGTCAATACTTTTTTAGCCTCGTTTGGGTTGCACACTTCTAGAACAACAAACTCTTT
>JAKACS010000398.1 GCA_021821235.1 Bacillota bacterium | reverse complement strand
TGGGGTTGGAGCTGCGTTTTACGGAAGAACAAGAAATGATGCGGAAAATAGTGCGCGATTTTGCGACGAAAGAAATAGCCCCTGTTGTTGAAAAAATGGAAAAGGGAGAATTCCCCCGGAAAATCATCCGAAAAATGGCTGAGCTTGGTTTGATGGGGATACCAATTCCGGAAACATATGGCGGAGCGGGAATGGACTTTGTTTCGTATATTTTTGCAATCAATGAACTGTCAAAAGTGAGTGCAACTGTCGGGGTAATCTTGTCTGTCCATACATCTGTTTGCACAAACCCGATTGTTTACTTTGGCACGGAGGATCAGAAGCGTAAATACGTTTCAAAGCTCGCAACAGGCAAGTATTTAGGCGCGTTTTGTCTAACAGAATCGAATGCTGGTTCCGATGCGGCAAGCTTAAAAACCAGGGCGGTAAAGGATGGGAATGAATACGTCATAAATGGTTCCAAAATGTTTATCACCAATGGCGGGGAAGCAGATGTATATATCGTTTTTGCCACGATCGATCCTTCATTGGGCAAAAACGGCATTACGGCCTTTATTGTCGAAAAAAACACGCCAGGTCTGATTATCGGCAAGAATGAGAAAAAAATGGGACTTCATGGATCGCGGACAGTACAGCTGACGTTTGAGGGAATGAGAGTTCCAGCAGACAACCTTCTCGGACAGGAAGGAGAAGGGTTTAAAATCGCGATGGCCAATCTTGAGGCAGGGCGAATTGGCATTGCTGCGCAAGCGCTTGGCATTGCCGAAGCTGCTTTGGAGGCGGCAACACTTTATGCCAAAGAACGGCGTCAATTTGGCAAACCAATCGCCGCCCAGCAAGGCATCGCTTTTAAGCTTGCTGACATGGCAACAAAAGTGGAGGCGGCAAGACTATTAGTCTATCAAGCTGCCCACCTGCGCTCCGAAGGCAAAAAGTGTAGGCAACAAGCATCAATGGCGAAATTGTTTGCCTCGCAAACGGCTGTGGAAGTGGCAACCGAGGCCATGCAAATTTTTGGCGGTTATGGCTATACGGAAGATGATCCGGTCGAACGGTACTTTCGCGATGCAAAAATCACCGAAATCTATGAAGGAACAAGTGAAATCCAGCGAATTGTGATTGCAAAACATCTTCTTAACTAAAAACGTAAAAGGGGGAACGAACAAATGAACTTTCAATTATCTGAAGAGCATGACATGATCCGCAAAATGGTGCGCGACTTTGCCAGAAATGAAGTGGCACCGACTGCCGCTGAACGCGATGAACAGGAGCGATTTGACCGTGGACTTTTTACGAAAATGGCGGAGCTTGGCTTAACGGGAATACCGTGGCCGGAAGAATACGGTGGCATTGGCAGCGATTACTTGGCATATTGCATTGCCGTAGAAGAGCTCTCAAAGGTATGCGCCTCTACCGGAGTAATGTTGTCCGCGCACACATCGCTTGCCAGCTGGCCAATTTATAAATTTGGCTCAGAAACGCAAAAACAGAAGTATTTGCGGCCACTTGCCGAAGGAAAAATGCTTGGCGCCTATGGTTTAACTGAGCCGGGCAGCGGTTCGGATGCCGGTGGAATGCGAACAACAGCTAAATTGGACGGCAGCGATTATGTGTTAAATGGTTCAAAAATCTTTATCACCAATGGCGGGGAAGCAGATGTTTATGTTGTATTCGCATTGACGGATCCGGAGAACAAGCAGAAGGGAACGACTGCTTTTATCGTTGAAAAGGATTTCCCAGGATTTTCTGTTGGCAAAAAAGAAAAGAAAATGGGAATTCGCTCATCACCGACAACGGAGATAATTTTTGAAGAATGCAAAGTGCCGGTAGAAAATCGCCTCGGAGCAGAAGGGGAAGGGTTTAAAATTGCGATGATGACGCTCGACGGCGGCCGCAATGGAATTGCTGCCCAGGCAGTCGGAATTGCTCAAGGAGCGCTTGATGCGGCAATCGATTATGCCCGCGAACGCCGCCAATTTGGCAAGCCGATTGCTGCCCAGCAAGGAATCGGCTTTAAGCTTGCGGACATGGCAACAAGCATAGAAGCTGCAAGACTATTAACCTATCAGGCGGCATGGCGGGAGTCCAATGGGCTGCCATATGGAAAGGAGTCGGCGATGTCAAAGCTGTTTGCTGGCGATACGGCAATGAAAGTGACAACCGAGGCAGTGCAAATTTTTGGCGGCTATGGCTACACGAAAGAGTATCCGGTTGAGCGGTTTATGCGCGATGCGAAAATTACCCAAATTTATGAAGGAACACAGGAAATCCAGCGGCTTGTCATCTCGAGATTGATAACAAAGTGAACCTTGGAAAAAGCGGGCAGGTATGGCGGAAAGCCCCTTAGTTGGAACGGGCAGTGCTGCATAAATCCCTGCGATAAAAGCGAGCTCTAACCTAGCTTTTTTTTCAAAAAAATAAATGACTCCGGCAAATCGGCTAAACAGCGGTAAAAGGCGGTGGAAAATGGATGAAAAGGCTTGATGTATCAGCATCGGTCAAGGATGAACGTCTTGTCAAGAAGCGGCGTGATCAAATGATAAAAGGGGCGGTTGCGCTGTTTAAACAAAAGGGATTTCATCGGACAACAACAAGAGAGATTGCCAAGGAAGCCGGATTTAGCATCGGTACATTGTACGAATACATCCGGACGAAAGAGGATGTTCTCTATCTTGTCTGTGACAGCATTTACGACCATGTCCGCGACCGGCTGCAAATGGACATTGATCCGAGCCAAGGGACACTTGCGAATTTGAAGCTGGGAATTGCAGATTATTTTCGGATTGTGGATGAGTTGCAAGATGAAGTGCTTGTCATGTATCAGGAGGCAAAGTCCCTTTCAAAAGATGCCCTTCCATATGTTTTGCGAAAAGAAGTGGAAATGGCCTCAATGTTTGAAGAGTTGCTGGAAAAGTGTGTTGAAAATGGCGTCCTCGACCTATCGAAAAAGCAAGTCAAGCTGATCGGCCATACGATTATTGTTCAAGGACAAATGTGGGCATTCCGCCGTTGGGAGCTACAAAAATTATACAAGCTTGAGGAGTATATTGAGATTCAAACGGAACTGTTATTTGCAGGATTGCTTAGGTAACGGTCAAGACTAAACGAAATCAGAGGCCATTTTGAACGGAGGGGGAGAAAAATGAGTGCAGTGGAAATTTATCGGCCGAAGCATCATATTCGTTTTGTAACGGCCTCGAGCCTTTTTGATGGACATGATGCATCAATTAATATAATGAGGCGAATTCTCCAGGCAAGCGGTGCGGAAGTGATCCACCTCGGCCACAATCGCTCGGTGGAAGAAGTCGTGAATGCGGCGATTCAAGAAGATGTGCAGGGAATTGCGATTTCTTCCTATCAAGGCGGACATGTCGAGTATTTTAAATATATGTATGATTTACTTCGTGAAAAAGGTGCACCAAAAATTCGCATTTATGGCGGCGGTGGCGGGGTGATCATTCCGAGGGAAAGCAAGGAGCTGCACGCATACGGAATGGCGAGGATTTTTTCGCCTGAAGATGGCCGTAAACTGGGGCTTCAAGGGATGATTAACATCATGCTGAAAGAGTGTGATTTTTCGACTGTCGATCGGCAAACAGTGGATCAAATCGATAACCTTGCCACTGGTGATATCAATACTGTTGCCAAGCTGATTACGCTGGCCGAGCTTCATGTTGATGAGCAAGGGGATGCCGCGGCTGCACTGGAAAATGTTCTCGATAGAATCAAAACGATGCCAGCAAAAGTCCCGGTTGTCGGGATAACCGGAACAGGCGGCTCAGGCAAAAGCTCACTTACCGATGAACTGATTCGCCGTTTCATCAATGAAATTCCCGGGAAAAAAGTGGCGATTTTATCGGTTGACCCGACAAAACAAAAGACAGGCGGAGCGCTTTTGGGAGATCGGATCCGCATGAATGCCATCTTTCATTCCCGGATTTTTATGCGCAGCCTTGCAACTCGAATGTCAAAAAACGAGTTGTCGCTTGCGATTCGCGATGCATTGACCGTTGTAAAAGCTGCCGGATTTGATTTAATTATTGTCGAAACGAGCGGAATCGGCCAAGGCGATGCTGAAATTACAGAAATTTGCGATGTATCATTATATGTTATGACAAGTGAATTTGGCGCCCCTTCCCAGCTAGAGAAAATTGATATGATTGATTTCGCCGACTTGATTGTCGTGAATAAATTTGAGCGAAAAGGCTCAGAGGACGCAAAAAATCAAGTGCAAAAACAATATCAGCGCAGCCGGATGCTGTTCGAAAAAGATCTTTCGGAAATGCCGGTCTATGGCACGAT
>JAKACS010000397.1 GCA_021821235.1 Bacillota bacterium | reverse complement strand
TGGAAACGGCATTGAAGCTTGGAGAAGGAAAGGTCATTGTTGATGTTATTGGTGAGGAGGAGCTGCTGTTTAGCGAAAACCACGCCTGTCCTCTTTGTGGCTTTTCAATTGGTGAGCTGGAGCCAAGGATGTTTTCATTTAACAGCCCGTTCGGAGCCTGTCCGGAATGCGATGGTCTCGGCTCAAAACTGGAAGTAGATGTCGAGCTAGTTATTCCGAACAAGGATCTTACTTTGAGACAGCATGCGATTGCGCCGTGGGAACCGACAAGCTCCCAATACTATCCGCAGCTGCTTGAGGCGGTTTGCAGCCACTACGGGATTGATCTGGACATACCAGTAAAAGAGATTCCGCCGCATCTTTTAGATAAAATTTTATACGGATCAGACGGCGAGAAAATTTATTTCCGCTATCAAAATGACTTTGGCCAAATTCGCGATGGCTATATTGAATTCGAAGGCGTTTTGCGCAATGTCGAGCGCCGTTTTAAAGAGACAAGTTCCGACTATATCCGTGAGCAGATGGAAAAATACATGGCTCATCAGCCATGCCCAACATGCAAAGGCTACAGGCTGAAGAAAGAAAGCTTGGCAGTGCTCATCTCTGGCCGCCATATTTCTGAAATAACCGATCTCTCGATTGAAGAAGCCCATCGCTTTTTCAATGAATTGCAGTTAACAGATAAAGAAATGCAGATTGCCCGGTTGATTTTGCGTGAAATCCTTGAACGCCTTGGTTTTTTAATCAATGTTGGCCTCGATTATTTAACACTGAGCCGGGCAGCAGGGACGCTTTCGGGTGGTGAGGCGCAGCGGATCCGCCTTGCGACCCAGATCGGTTCTCGGCTGACAGGGGTGCTATACATTTTGGATGAACCATCCATCGGTCTGCACCAGCGGGACAATGACAGGCTGATTGATACGCTGAAAAATATGCGCGATATCGGCAATACCTTGATTGTGGTTGAACACGATGAAGATACGATGCTTGCAGCCGATTACTTGATTGACGTCGGTCCAGGTGCGGGGGTTCATGGCGGAGAAATTGTTTCAGCCGGCACACCAGGCGAAGTGATGGCTGATCCGAATTCGCTGACAGGCCAATACCTTTCTGGGAAAAAATTCATTCCCCTGCCACTCGAACGCCGCAAACCAGATGGGCGCTATATTGAAATCAAGGGTGCTTCGGAAAACAATTTAAAAAATGTCAATGTGAAGTTTCCTCTTGGTGTTTTTATTGCTGTTACAGGGGTTTCAGGGTCGGGGAAAAGTACGCTGATTAACGAAATTCTTCATAAATCGCTGGCACAGAAGCTGCATCGCGCAAAAACAAGGCCTGGCGAGCATAAAAGCATAAAAGGGATCGATTTTCTCGATAAGGTTATTGACATTGACCAGTCGCCGATCGGCAGAACGCCGCGTTCGAACCCTGCAACCTATACCGGCGTTTTCGATGATATTCGCGATGTGTTTGCGGCAACCAATGAAGCGAAAGTGCGCGGTTATAAAAAAGGCCGATTCAGCTTTAATGTGAAAGGCGGCCGCTGTGAAGCATGCCGCGGCGACGGAATTATTAAAATTGAAATGCACTTTTTACCGGATGTGTATGTTCCATGTGAAGTGTGCCATGGCAAGCGCTACAACCGGGAAACGCTCGAGGTCAAGTACAAGGGGAAAAATATTTCCGACATCCTTGATATGACGGTTGAGGACGCACTCGAGTTTTTTGCCAATATCCCAAAAATCAGCCGGAAGCTGCAAACAATTGCTGATGTGGGGCTTGGCTATATTACCCTTGGCCAGCCGGCGACAACACTCTCCGGCGGGGAAGCCCAGCGTGTGAAGCTTGCGTCGGAATTGCACCGCCGTTCCACTGGAAGATCCTTCTATATCCTTGATGAGCCAACAACCGGTTTGCATGTTGACGATATTTCCCGCCTGTTGGTTGTGCTGCAGCGGCTTGTCGAAAATGGGGACACTGTGCTTGTTATTGAACACAATCTCGATGTGATTAAAGCGGCAGATTATATTGTCGACCTTGGTCCAGAAGGCGGCGATAAGGGCGGTACAATCATTGCCGCAGGTACGCCGGAAAAGGTGGCGGAAGTGCCGGAGTCCTACACGGGAAAATATTTAAAGCCAATCCTTGAGCGGGACCGACTGCGCATGAAGAAACAAGTCGAAATGAATGAAACCGTGACAAACCACTGACAAGGCTTTGTTTTAACAATCAGCAGGAGTAAACCTTTGTGAAGATGAATAAGTATAGAAGAGGAAATTTTCATTCAAGGAGGATTTCGGAATGAAAGAGGAAAGAAAACGGATCTTAAAGTTGGTTGAGGAAGGGAAACTCAGCGTTGATGAAGCATTGTCACTTTTGGAAAATTTAGAAAAAGCATCACAAACTGCCGAGCAAAAAGAGGCGGAAATCGTCAATGAATTGTCAACTGCTGTCAAATTTGAAGAAGCGCAAAAAGAAGAAACCGTTCATCAAAAATTCCAGTCTACAAAAGAAAAAATCTTTGAATTTGTCGATATGACCTTGAAAAAAATAAAAGACTTTGATCTTGATTTAAACTTTGGCCACTCCGTTGAAATTTCCCACATCTTCTATCAAGCGGATGCCGACTTTAGCGATATCGACATGGATGTAGCGAATGGCGCCATTCAGCTTGTGCCATGGGATCAAAAGGATGTGCGGATTGAATGCAAAGCAAAGGTTTACCGGGTAGAGAACCAAGATCAGGCGAGGCAGAGCTTTTTAAAGGATACGATTTTCGCGGTGGAGGGAGGACGGCTGAAGTTTTCGACGCAGTTAAAGTGGATGAAGGTTGAAGCGGTTGCGTACATCCCGCAGATCCACTATGAGAAAATTCGGCTGCGAATGTTCAATGGCTCCATTTCCGGTGGGCAGCTAGAGGCCAATCATTTCCGAATTAAAACCGCCAATGGAAAGATTGATTTTTCTGGAATCAACGGGAAACGGGTTGAAGCGGAAACGGCAAATGGCCATATTAAAATCGTAAACAGTATGGTTGATGACTTCGAGGCTGAAACAATAAACGGGGCGATTAAGCTCGATGGCGATTTTCGCCGTGTCGAAACACAAAGCTTTAATGGCAATTTAGCGGTCAACCTAACTGGAAATCGCTGCGATTCGCTGAAAGCACAAGCAACAACGGGTAGCATTGATTTTTATCTTCCGGAAAATCAGATTGTGAGCGGAGAAGTCAGATCGAGCTTAGGCGGATACGAAGTGCTGCTTGATGGAATTCAAATTTTGGAAGAAAAAAATGAAGTCATCCAAAAACAGCTCCGTTTCCGTTCGGTTCGCACGGAGGAAACCGTCCTAAACCTATTCGCTGAAACAAAAACCGGATCGGTTACGGTACGAAAAGCGGGCGCTGTCCATCCATTTAAGTGAGTCGTATAAAACTTAGAGGAAAATAATTTCTAAAAAAATAGCGCATCGAGTGATGCGCTATTTTTTCTCATCCACGATAAACGCTTCAAAACCGGCAGCTTTTAGGCGGTTAACGAGGGATTCAGCATTCTCTTTATCGGAAAATGCACCTGCTTGTACTTTATAGAGTACTGATGCAGGTTTTCCGGAAGGAGAGGGCGCTGGTGCTGTTTTTTTCGTTAATTGATAGTGTTCCGCCAGACCTTTTGTGATCGCATTGGCACATGCTCGCTGAAAGTCTTCGGTGCGCATCCGGTTTGCTTCTGTTTGATTGGTCATAAAACCGCATTCCGCAAGCACAGCAGTCATATTGGTTTCCCTTAATACATGGAAGTCTGCAGTCTTCACCCCGCGATTTTTCAAACCTGTTTCCGCAATTAAGCGGTTTTGAATTTTTTGTGCCAGCTCGTAGGCATCTTTCGGTTTGGAAAGGTATACGTATGTTTCAATTCCACCGGCATTATTCCATGTGTTTCCATAGGCGTTTGCATGGATTGAGACAAAGGCATCCACCTTTAATTGATTGGCCGAGTCTGTTCGTTCTTTCAACGGAACATCTTGCTTGTCAGAGTGGGCGAAATACACAGTGACATTTTCATAAGTTTCAAGAAGTTCTTTTGCAAAGGCTGCCACTTTGCGGTTAAACGCGTATTCCTGGAGCCCATCTGGACTGCGCTTCCCCGGGGTGTTGTAGCCATGTCCGGCATCAAGCATGATCTTCATGGTAAAAATCACCTCCTTTTCTCTGGCAAATATTGTTTGACTCCTCACAAATAGAATATGAACAAGCCATAAAAAAGGACAGGGTGTGTGCGAGATTGAGATAAATCTCTTCGCTTTT
>JAKACS010000396.1 GCA_021821235.1 Bacillota bacterium | reverse complement strand
TATTGCCGGATGATCTTGACTCAGCCTTTGGCCAATTTTAAGAAACTCGCTCCAATTCTTGTTATCTTCAATTCTCCCGATCCATCCTATAATGGGTCTCGGGTGTTTTGGCAGCGGTTTGTAAGCATACATCGTCCAGTCAAGGCAATTATTAAAATTGTATTTTGGAATCGTTGGAAACAGGTCAGTAAAGATTTCCATTACATATGGCGTTCGTGGTGTTAACAGCCCATTGGCATGCTGGACAATTATCGGTTTTGCATGGGTCAGCACTCTACGTGCATAATCTTTGGCGCCAAAGCCTTGAATTTCATAAATAAATTTCCCTTTATACCCTAATTTCCGAAAACGCGGCATTGTGCCAACATCTGATGTAACCACAACTAAATCATAATTTCCTTCATCTAAAATCTGCTTGATCTGCCCATCCTCATTCGTAATATAAACTGGTGCTCCATGATCATTGATTAACGATCGTTCTTGCCGATAATAAAGAAACTCGCATTGGTGGTCTTTAAGGGCGGCCCTCCGCTGACGGTTCAGGGTTTCAAGGCCACCACTCGGCACATAAAATACAAATAATATTTTCATAACTTCCTCCATCATCTAGCATGTTCTACCCTCATTCTTCCTGCTACCATCAAGGCAAACAAGGTAGAGCTTGACTAACGACTGTACACTTTTACAATATGTAGCAATTTTAAAATGGTTCATCAAAACCTATACGCTTGGTTCAAATGGTTCATATGATATGGTGGGACTCCCATCAGTTATGATGACGAACTACTTTCTAAAAGGATTAAGGAGTGAATGGATTGAATCCGTCTGTTTGTTTTATGATTCCAACGACTGCCGGCAGAGAGCCGGTTCTCTATTGGGTAGTTGACCATCTCTGCAAAGACATTCCGTCTCCCTTTCACCTGTATATTTATAATGATCACGCCAAACCGCTTATCAAATCCCTTTTTGCAATTTTACAAAAGCACAAAAGAAAGGACATTGAACTCGTCGTTTACAATGACACAGGACTTCTAAATTCTAAAAAATCCGGCGCAGCCGGAGCACGACGGTTGATGTTTGAACAAGTCAAACGCAAATTTGATGTGGTTGTTTCACTTGATGATGATATGCAATTAATGCCAAACTGGCTTGAAAATATTCTTGAAGCGATGGAGCAGTATCCAAATCACAATGTTTTCACAGGAATTGTCCGAGGGCGGGATGGCAAGATTCAATTTGCCGGCTCGAAGTTCACAATCAAGGATCAAACATTGTATCGCCAGGAATTAACCGAAATAAAAGGCAAATACGATGTGACGGACTGGGGGCCAATCGGCTGCATGGCCTTATGCCGCTCCGCTCTTTCGGAGTCGATTTCGATTCCGCCCATTTATATAAGGGATGATGCTTCATTGTTTCTCGAGCTTCACCGCTTTGGCTGGAATGAAACAGTCGTCGTCACTAAAGCGGAAGCAATTCACAAACCAATTCCCGTTCCAAGTTCAAACCTTCGCCTAAAAGAAGAACTGGAAAAGGAAGCGATTTTTTTCCGCAATCAGTACGGTTTGGAGTTCGGGTATTAGCCAGTGATGAACAATCCTCGACCCATTAGGAATTCGAGGATTTTTTATGATTGGCGATTATTTTTTGGATTTTTTCAAGTAACTCGCTTATTCTTACTTCGGTGGAGTGCCGTTCACGAACCATCTCATACCCTTGTTTGGCAATCTCCAGCCGTTCTTTCTCATGGTACAAATAGTAATAAGCTTTTTCATAAATTGTCGTTGGCTCGATGGCAACAAACGTTTTTCCATCAACAAAACCGAGATCCTCTAGCTCTTGAGACGGTGTTGCCAGAAGCAGCGTGTTGCACGCCGTCGTTTCAAAATATTTCATCACCGGAAAATGATCGATAGAATCGCACGTAATCTGCATTTTGGCCCGATTAATTTCCCTGGCATATTCCTCGCCAACAAGCACACCGGCGTTCGCGTCGACAAGATTTTTATAACCCGGGTGCGGATGAAGGACGAAACCCGGTTCGTTCCTCATGATTTCAAGCATTTTCGCCCTAACTGGGTAAAGATGTTTGAACATCGCCCCGGTCATCAGCCAATTGATTTGCTTTTCCAACTTGTAATCTTTAAAAATCTCAAGCGGGACATGATGTGGGAACCAAATGAAGCGGTCGGCAAACTGTGGAAACCACTTTAAACTTGCGTCCCGGTAAATCGTAAAAACATGGCGGATGTTTTCCCTCTCAAAAAATCGGCCCCGTTCAAATATTTTGTACTTTAAGTCGTGCATAATCGCGCCATATGGAATCGAAAGCTTCGAAAAACCGTACACTCTTGGGGAATAGTCGGGTTTAAAATCATTGATCAAAATAAAATCGGGTGTAAAGCTCAGTCCTTGAAGAATCTCTGAAATGTCTCCATCCCGATCAAGTGCAAGCACTCGCGCCTGCCTTTTTAATTCTAATTCCAAATAATAGGAGCTCTTTTCCACCCGCTGCAAAAAGCTTTTCGTCAGAAACAAGATTTTCAGCACCGTTTGATCCCTCGTTTGTTTTTAAAAAAATCGGAAAGAGCTGAAAAAGGCTCTTTCCGTAAGTAATAAATTTACTCTTCAATGGCAACAATTTTATCAAGAACGACAAGAACCGTACCGGCTCCCGGGGAGGCAATGAATTCAAATCTTACATAATCCCCCTCAAGATCTATCACTCTTACGCCTGTTAACGCAGGCTCGCCAGGAATTTGTGTCTGCAACACATACACTTGGGTAATAACCGTTCCTGCCAGCATGAGATCAAGCAAGTATCTCCTTAGTGATCGATTTCCTCTTTGCATGTTTTATCCCCTTTCCGTCTATTTCTCAGCCGTATTCAACAGCTCACTATTTTTATATGACGATCGCTCTAAACGGTTTGGACAAATTCCATAGGAGTACAGCCTGTTTTAAAATCAACTATCTGCAGTTATTTTCTTCGTTGATAATATTCGAGGGTTTTCGTAAGTCCCTCTTCGATTGGAATGTGCGGTGTCCATTGCAAGACTGCTTTTGTTTTTTCATTGCAAAGCACACTTCGCTTAATATCGCCCAGTCTCTCCTCTAAATAAATTGGCTTAAGAGAGGAAGATTGAATGGTCTGCATCCGTTCAAACAGTTCATTGATGCTCGTTTCAACTCCGGTTGAAACGTTCAGCACTTCTCCTGTTCCATTTTCTAAAGCGGCGAGATTAGCACGAGCTACATCTTCGACATAAATAAAATCCCGAGTCTGATGGCCATCGCCGTATATGGTTGGGGCGGTACCATGAACAAACGCTTTCGCAAAAATGGCGATCACCCCGCCTTCGCCTGCAGCGTTTTGCCTTGGGCCATAGACATTGGCATACCGCAAAATGGTATAGGGAATCTCATACAACAGAGAGGCAAGCTGCAAATACTTTTCAGCAGTTAATTTTGAAAGTCCATATGGGGATAGAGGGTTTGCAACATGATCGGGTGTAATCGGCAAAAAGAAAGGGGTGCCATAAACAGCAGATGAGGACGCAAAAATCATTTTTTTCGTTCCGTATTTTTTGGCCAGTTCAACGAGTCGGATCGTTCCGCCAATATTAACCGCTCCATCTTCATAGGGGGATCGAATCGAATGAGGGACACTTGCTTGGGCAGCTTGGTGGATAATAGTATGAATAGAATGATAGCGAAAAATTTCTTCAATTTGCGGATCCAGCAAATCCATCACATACACCGGAAAATCAGCAGCTTTGATATTTTCCAGTGATCCAGATGATAGATTATCTAAAATAACCACGTCAACATTTTTCTCAACCAGCTGATCAACAATATGTGAACCAATAAACCCGCAACCCCCGGTTACTAACACCGCCAATTGCGTTCCCTCCTCCAGTTAAAATGCGTGCTAAAAACTTCATTTTACCTTATGAAACGAAAAGAAAATGAGTGCGTCCAATTCTGTTTTTTTACAAGAATTTTCTTACTGAAAGATCTACATCTAAACTAAAAAGATTGGCTGCCGCCGAACAGCCAATCTTTTTATCGCTGCTGTCAGCGAAAGATCTTCAAATGTCCTTTTTCCGCTTGCCACAGCCGCAGCCCTTTTTCGTTTTATTTTGTTCCTGCTGGATCACTCGTTTTACTACAGGCTGTGCGGCCTTCTTTTGCCGTTGCATCTTCATCGCTCCTTTGTTAAATTGATTCTCCATACTATATGAATCAACTAAATCGTTGTTCATTTTAACGGCCCAGCATGTGCGTGACAATTGTTTCAATTA
>JAKACS010000395.1 GCA_021821235.1 Bacillota bacterium | reverse complement strand
AAATAGCCAAGCAAGAACGCAAAAAAGAGTGGGTAGAAGAGGAATTGCAATACTTGGAAAAAGAAGAGTATATGGATGCTTTTTCCACCCTTTTATCAAAAGACCGATATTCCGATAAAACATTTGATGATTTTGAGCGCGAGCAACAACTGCTTGCAGATATGGTTGTAAAGCAAAAATTCAAGCCATTGTTTACGAAGGTAAAAAAATTAAAATTTGTTGATCTGATCGCTGTCTATCGCAATTTTTTCGAACAAAGGAGCGAAGTAAAAACACTAGTAGGCAGTTCGTGGGAGGCCATCTGCCAACAAACAATTAGCCAACTAAAAAACAAGCAGATTTCCTATGAAGATGCCACGCCGCTCGCTTATTTACAAGATTTAGTTGCGGGGCGGCGCACATCCACGGCAATTCGCCATGTGTTCATTGATGAGGCTCAGGATTATACGCCATTCCAATTTGTGCTTATTCAACATTTTTATCCATATAGTAAAATAACGTTGCTGGGAGATTTTCATCAAGCGATTTTCTCGGGGGCAACCGGGTCACCATCCGTGATTACAGACATAGTTGACCGCAGTAACGGTGCTGAGCAGATTGAACTGCTAAAAACGTACCGTTCGACAAAACCGATTGTTGAATTTACAAAGGAATTACTTGACGATGGAAAAAAGATTCAGCCATTTAATCGCACAGGCGACAGGCCGACCGTGACTCTCGTTCGTGCTAAGCAACTAATCCCGAACATTCTCGAAAAAATTGCGCAGCTCCGTGAAAAAAGATTGGCGACGATTGCAATCATTTGCCGGACAGCAAGGGAAAGTCAAGAAGTTTTCAACGAACTAAAAAAACAGATCCCTGTTCATCTTGTTGAAAAAGCAACAATGACATTTGAAAAAGGAGTATCCGTCATTCCGGCTTATCTTGCTAAAGGGATTGAATTTGATGGAGTCCTGTTGTACGATATTTCCCAATACAAGCAAGAGAATGAACGCAAACTGTTTTACACCGCATGTACAAGGGCAATGCACGAGCTACATTTATTTTCTTCCAATGGAATCAGCCCGTTAATGAAGAATGTTCATCGGGAAAAATACATTTTAATTACAGATGAAAAGAAAAACCACCTCAATGGCTGACATGAGGTGGTTTTTGCTATTTAGTCCATTGTTGCTTTACTTGTTCGAGTGCCAATCTGAAAATTTCCTCTTCACTTGTTTCCCGTGATGTGATGACATTTGTTAAGTAATTTTTTCCTTGATATTCAACCGTTACATTAATTTGGACCATTGTAATCACCTTTCTGTCTTTTGGATTTTCTAAAAACGTTTCAGTGGACTGTCGCCAGTAAACAGGGCGGCAAATCAACAATGACTTTATACAGCATTTTTTTCAGAAATGAATTCTGCAAGCAAAAAAGAGGAATAAAGTATGTGTATGCTTTTATTCATTCACTTATGTTTGATTTAGGGCGTTTCCGGGCGTTTTTTTTGGGAGTAGCTTTTTCTTGAATTGCAGGGAATTTGGAAGAAGAGTGCAGGTTACTGTTCATATAACCAAAACTCAACATGAATAAACCAATCTACAAAAAAACTTCCAAACGGAAGTTTTATGCTTCAACCAGCAAGTAGGTTTCAGCAAATTTCTGCATTTCGTGTTTGTCGAATCGATGCTTTTTTAAAAGGGTTTCCGCCAGTAGTAGCTGTGGTTGAAGGTCGGGATTCTTCCTCAGCTCCCGAAGTGATACATCGCCATTTAATAAGTTCAGTGCCAATTTTTGAGCTTCTTGATTTGAAGCAGACTTGAATAAAATGAATGCAATACTTGTAACTTTGTCCATTCAAATGCCCCCTCTTTTTTCAGCGATACGTAAAATTTCGCCTCTTTTTCTAAAAATTCCTGCTAATTTTCTGAAAAATGAATGTGTTTGTGAAAAATTTTTTTAATTTCGTCCATTACAGCGGATTTTTGTTGGAAATTGCGTTATTGCTATGATATTTTATTATAATGAAGGATAGAGGCTGGCTTTTAGAGCCATCAAATTCTGCCTTTCCACCTAATGGATGGAAGGCTTTATCTTTTTATACAGATCATGGGAGGCGTCTAAGCAATGAAGCAAACCTTAATCAAGGATTTATACAGAAATTCTGAAACCTATGTGAATCAGCAGGTGCAAATTTCCGGCTGGATACGAACGGTTCGCGATTCAAAAACATTTGGCTTTATTGAATTAAATGATGGCAGCTTTTTTAAAGGAGTACAGGTCGTTTTCGATGAACAATTAGCCAACTTCAAAGAGATTGCAAAGCTTGCGATCAGCACCTCAATTCGGGTTTTTGGCGATTTTATTTTAACACCGCAGGCAAAACAGCCGTTTGAGATTAAAGCGACCGCCATTTCAGTGGAAGGTACATCGAGTTCCGATTATCCGCTTCAAAAGAAACGGCATAGTTTTGAGTATTTGCGGACAATTGCCCATTTACGTCCAAGAACCAACACGTTTTCCGCTGTTTTTCGGGTACGTTCATTAGCTTCTTTTGCGATTCATGAATTTTTCCAAGAAAAAGGTTTTGTCTATGTACATACACCAATCATCACAGGCAGTGATACAGAAGGTGCGGGAGAAATGTTTCGCGTTACAAACCTTGACTTGAACAATCTGCCAAAAAATGAAGAAGGAAAAGTCGATTCCACAAAAGATTTCTTTAGTAAAGAGACAAATTTGACGGTTAGCGGCCAATTGTCCGCCGAAGCTTTTGCGCTTGCTTTCCGAAATGTTTACACATTTGGACCGACTTTCCGTGCCGAGAATTCAAATACGGCAAGGCATGCGGCAGAGTTTTGGATGATTGAGCCGGAGGTTGCTTTTGCTGAACTTCCAGATATTATGGATCTTGCAGAAGAGATGGTCAAATATGTTATTCAATATGTATTGGAAGAGGCGCCGGAAGAAATGGCTTTCTTTAACAGCTTTGTTGATAAAGGTCTGCTCGAACGCCTTAAAAATGCCCATTCTGCCAGCTTTAGCCGCGTCACCTATACCGAAGCCATTGAGCTTTTGCAAAACTCTGGTGAATCGTTTGCCTTTCCGGTTGAATGGGGGCTTGATTTACAGACAGAGCATGAACGCTATTTATGTGAAAAGATTTTTAACAAACCCGTTTTTGTGACAGATTATCCGAAAGAAATCAAAGCTTTCTATATGCGGTTGAATGAAGACGAAAAAACGGTTGCAGCAACGGACCTTTTGGTTCCGGGAATCGGCGAGCTAGTCGGCGGCAGCCAGCGTGAAGAGCGTGAGCAGATCCTTGCTGCAAAAATCAACGAATTGGGGATGAGTGAAGAGGATTATTGGTGGTACCTCGAACTTAGAAAATACGGAGGAACAAAACATTCGGGCTATGGTCTTGGCTTTGAACGTTTAATTATGTATTTAACAGGAATAACGAATATCCGTGACGTTATCCCATTCCCGCGCACAACAGGAAACGCCGAATTTTAACGGATTAACGAAGGGTCTTTTACTTGATAAAAGGCTCTTTTTGTTTCTTGGAATATATCTGGATGTACAAGTTGAAAAAAGAAAACCTCTATTTTCGATGGTATAATGAGCATATCTTGAATTACGGAGGCAGGGAATTGAAAATTTTGGTTATCGAGGATGAACAGGCATTATTAGAAGGAATTGAAAAAATTTTAACTGAAGAAAACTATCAAGTGGATATAGCTGGTAACGGATACGATGGCTTAGAACTTGCCATCCAAAATATCTATGATGTCCTTTTGCTCGACATCATGCTTCCGGAAGTGGATGGATTTACGATCGTGAAAACACTGCGTGAACAAGCGATCCGAACCCCGATTCTTCTCCTAACTGCAAAGGACAGTGTCGAGGATCGTGTTAAAGGCCTAGATCTCGGCGCGGATGATTATTTAATCAAGCCTTTCGCCGCTCCAGAGCTGTTAGCCAGGATCCGAGTTCTGCTTCGAGGAAAAGGGGAACAGGCTGAAAGCATCGTTACTTATGGGTCGATTCGCGTCAATGAAAACGAGCATGACGGCTATATTGGGGAACAGAAACTGAATTTAACGGTAAAAGAGTACTTGTTATTGGAATTCTTTATTCGCAACAAAGAACAAATTTTGGTGAAAGAACAGATTTTCAATCGGATTTGGGGGTTTAGTTCTGAGGCCGGATTAAACATTGTCGATGTTTATGTCCATCACTTGCGGAAAAAACTAGCAGCCTTTCATTTGGATCATTACTTGAAAACAGTTAGAGGGATTGGTTTTATGTTAAAAGGAGACGAAGAA